>NZ_JACAOM010000067.1:0-13890 GCF_013386245.1 Pseudomonas sp. 21615526
TGCCCGCCCCAGCGCACGCCAAGGCTTTTGTCGTAATCCACATTGGCCTCGACGATCCGCGCCTCGATCATCACCTGCCTTACCGGAATATCCAGTTGCGCCACAATCGTGCGCAGCTCCTCCAGCCGCTCCCGGGTCTGGTAGGCGATGATGTTGTTGGTGCGGTCATCCACCGCCACCGAGCCGCGCTCATCGGTTGCACCTTCCAGGCCCACGGCCGACTGGAAGAGCTTGGCCAGGTCCGACGCCTTGGCGTAATTGACTTGCAGCAACTCGCGGCGCAGCGGTGCCAACTCAGTCATTTGCTTGCGCGACTCCATCGCCAGCAACTCGCGGGCGGCCAACTCCTCGGCCGGCGCGACCAGCAGCACATTGGCCGTCACACGCTTGTCCAGCCCCTTGGTTTGCAGCACCAGGTCCAGGGCCTGGTCCCAGGGCACGTCCTTGAGGCGCAGGGTGATCGAACCCTGCACGTCGTCACTGGTCACCAGATTGAGGCCGGCAACGTCGGCAATCTGCTGCAGCACCGCGCGCAACTCGATGTTCTGGAAGTTGAGGGACAGCTTGTCCCCTGTGAATGCCACGCGTCCGGAACTCAGGGGCGCATTGCCAGGTGGCGGCAGGTGAATCAAGTCGATTCGATTGGGCACAGCCATGACCATCGGTGCCGTGAACGCTATCCATAGCGCCACACCGAAGGACGAAAAAGTCCTTTTCATTGTTTGTTTCCGTTATGAGTTCACGTTCAGGGCAAGGGTTTGCGAGCGTTCCAGCCACGCGCCCTGGCCATCCGGGAAAAGCTCGGCCAGTTCGACATGGGAGTCATGAATCGCCGTGATGCGCCCGTGGTCCGGGCCCAGGTAATCGCCGATTGCCAGCCGATGGACAGACGACGCTCCGCGCAGCAGGGCGAAGGTTTGAGCCCCCAGGGACAAGGTCCCGACCATTTCGAACTGCTCCACGGCGAAGCCTTCGAGGATTCCGCGAGGTCTGGCGAGATCAGGTCCGGCAGCCGGTCGCCCGGCGGGTCGAACCAGTTGGCGAGAGGGCGGCTGGAAAGGGTCGCGCAAGGCTGCAAAATCGTACGCCACTTGCTGCGGCCCGGGCTCGGCGACAGCCTGTGCCGGCGGGTGCAAATCAACCTTCAGGTCATCGCCCGCCTGGCGGTTGTGACGATAGGTCCTGGCTACCAGACTGAGATGCAACACCGAGGGATCGACAGGACTGAATGCCAAGTCATGCACCGTGACAATTCCTGGCAAGCTGGCCATGCCGTTGATGAACGCCGCCAGGTCGTGAAAAGTCCCGGTGACGCCAATCTGCATGGGCGATTCGATGTACAGGGCGCGAGGCTGGTCATCCCGAAGTTCGATGGCCTCCAGCACCAAGCCATTGGCGGCACTCAGGCGGCCAATATCTTCAAGCAGGCCGGGTACCTGGGTGTCGGCAGGCAGCCGCCGTAACAGGTTGGCGAAATGGCCTCGCATTGTTTCGAGTTCGCGGACCAGGGACTCCAGGCCGGCAGCCTGGCTGGTTTTCAGCGCGACCTGCTGTTCAAGCGCCACTTCCTGCGACTCAAGCTGGCGCAGTTGCTCCCGCGCCCCACTCAAGTAGAAGGTATTGCCCACTGCCCACAGCAGGCAAACCACCGCGCCAGCCAGCAACGCCTTGCCCGGCAAGGGCCAGTTGGCGGCGTTCTGGCAGAGCTGGGTTATATCGGATTCCGTCAGCCCTGGCAGGCCTGACGCCCCTCTCATTGGCGCACCTCATCCGAGTGACCATGGCGAACCGTCAACTGGAAGCCATTGTCGTCGCCCTCCTGCGCGCCGCGAACCCGTTGAAGCCGGGGCGCTTCCAAGTCTTCGGCAGCTTCGAGGCCTCGCATGAACTGAGCAATGTCCCGGTTCGATCCGGCCGTGCCGCTGATGGAAACAGACCCGCCGTCGACGCTCACTTCGCGCAACTGCACCCCCTCCGGCACGGCACGGGCCAACTGGTCCAGCAACTGAGCACCCGCCGCACGATCGTCCTGCAAACCCTGCACAACTTTCATCCGTTCCATCAACTGCTGGCGCTGCTCATGCAGTTCGTCGATGGCCTTGATCCGCGAGTCGAGCCCGATGACACCCTGGCTCAACTGGTTATTGCGAGCCAACTGCCGATCGATTGCACGGTCGATCACCTGGTCTGCCAGCCAAACCGCAGCCAGCGCCACCGCTGCAGCCCCCGCCAAAAACACCAGAAAATATTTGCGCCGCCGCTCATTCCGTTCTGCGCGCCACGGCAACAGGTTGATTCGTGTCATCAGTCGAAACTCCTCAGGGCCAGCCCGCAGGCCACTCCCATTCCCTGGGCATCCACGGCCCATTGCGCGCCATCGACACGACGGCCCGGCGTGATGCTGTCCGAAGCCTGCCTGCCCGCGCGAGCCAATGCAAATGCTTCGACATCCACTATCCGCGTCGCCAGCCCCGCAAGGGCCAAAACCGCCTCACGGGCCTCCACCTGTTCCTTGAGGCAGGCAACCAGCAGCACATCGACGCTTTGCGGGTCATGGGCCGACGGGCCCTGCACCTGGAAGTCGATAGCCACATCCTCCAGCGGATAAGGAATGTACTGGTCTGCTTCCCCATGGATTCGACGCACCATTTCAGCATCCGTCAGCCCCGCGTCCATCTCCAGCACGCGGGTAATCACCGAGGGCCCTGCCACGGCCACGGCGGCATGCCTGAGTGATGTATGCGCCTGTACCAGCGCCCGGGAAAGTGCCTGCGCGACGGCATCGAAATCAACCACGCTGCTGTCGACCACCGCATGGGCCGGCAACTGCTGCATGGCGTAGCCCCGAACGCTGTAGCCAGTGCCTGACGCCTCCAGCTCCACCAGCCTGACGCCGGTGTCATTGATGTCGACACCCAGGACGGCATCGGCTTTTCGCCTGAAAAATCCCTTTCTCATAAAACTCCCCAAAACTTTCCCTGTCTTACGGACTGATTGCTGCCAGGCTTCCTGCATTCGGTCGGCTTGTATGAGCGGCGCGAATGACGCCCGAAGCCGAAAAATGCTTTAATGCCCAGCGTTTTTTCCCGCGTTTATCTGCTGGCCGGGTCGATCCACCACTTGCCGTGCATGCCCCGACGCCTAACCCATTCTTTTCCTTGGAAATCCAAAAGCCTTGATTCGTCTGCTGAAGTTTTTCGGGTACTCCATTGTCGCGATCGTCTGCGGGCTGATGCTCGTGCTCAGCGGGGCCTATCTCTACCTTAGTCCGGGTTTGCCCTCCGTAGAGGCCCTGAGAAGTATCCAGTTGCAGATTCCTTTGCGGGTCTACAGCAGCGATGAAAAACTGATCGCGGAGTTCGGCGAAATGCGCCGCACACCGATCCGTTTCGCCGACATTCCACCCAATTTCATAAACGCCCTGCTGTCGGCTGAAGACGATAACTTCGCCAATCACTATGGCGTCGACCCAAGCAGCCTGGTGCGGGCAGCCACGCAATTGGTCAAAAGCGGACACATTCAATCCGGTGGCAGCACCATCACCATGCAGGTGGCGAAAAACTTCTTCCTCACCAGCGAACGCAGCTTTTCCCGCAAAGCCACGGAAATCCTCCTGGCGTTGCAGATCGAACGTCAGCTGACCAAGGACGAGATCCTTGAGCTGTACGTCAACAAGATCTATCTGGGCAACCGCGCCTACGGCATCGAGGCGGCTTCACAGGTTTACTACGGCAAGTCGATTCGTGACGCCAGCCTGGCGCAGATGGCGATGATTGCCGGCCTGCCCAAGGCGCCTTCACGCTTCAACCCGCTGGCCAACCCGGCGCGCAGCAAAGAGCGCCGCGACTGGATCCTGGGCCGCATGTACAAGCTGGGCAAGATCGACCAGGCCGCGTACGAAAGTGCGGTGGCCGAGCCGCTGAACGCCAGCTATCACGTGCCAACCCCGGAAGTGAATGCCCCGTATATCGCCGAAATGGCCCGTGCCGAGATGGTCGGCCGCTATGGCAGCGAGGCGTACACCGAAGGTTTCCGCGTGACCACGACGATTCCGAGCAACCTGCAGGAAATCGCCAACAAGTCGGTACACGACGGCCTGGTCGCCTATGACCAGCGCCATGGCTACCGCGGCCCTGAATCGCGCCTGCCGGGCAAGACCCTGAGCGCCTGGACCGTCGAGCTGGGCAAACAGCGCCCGATCAGCGGCCTTGAACCCGCCATCGTCACCCAGGTGAAGAAAGATGGCGTGCAGGTACTGACGCGCACCGGCGAAGAGCATGTGTCGTGGGACAGCATGAAATGGGCCCGCCCTTTCCTGAACACCAACAGCATGGGCCCGATGCCCAAGCAGCCGTCGGACGTGGCCCAGGTCGGTGACCTGGTTCGCGTGCAGCGCCAGAAGGACGACAGCCTGAAATTCAGCCAGGTGCCCGTGGCACAGGGCGCGCTGGTGTCGCTTGACCCGCAGAACGGTGCAATCCGTGCCCTGGTCGGCGGCTTTGCCTTCGAGCAGAGCAACTACAACCGCGCCACCCAGGCCAAGCGCCAGCCGGGTTCCAGCTTCAAGCCGTTCATCTACAGCGCTGCACTGGATAACGGCTACACCGCCGCCAGCCTGGTCAACGATGCACCGATCGTGTTCGTCGACGAGTACCTGGACAAGGTCTGGCGCCCGAAGAACGACACCAACACCTTCCTCGGCCCGATCCGCGTCCGCGAGGCGCTGTACAAGTCGCGTAACCTGGTGTCGATCCGCCTGCTGCAGGCGATGGGCGTAGGCAAGACCATCGACTACATCACCCGCTTCGGCTTCAACAAGTCGGACCTGCCGCCCAACCTGTCCCTGGCACTGGGTACCGCCACGCTGACGCCGATGGAAATCGCCACCGGCTGGAGCACCTTTGCCAACGGCGGCTACAAGATCACCCCGTACCTGATCGACAAGATCGAAAGCCGTAGCGGCGAAACCCTGTTCACCGCCAACCCACCACGGGTCCCGGGCGACGTGGTCAATGGCGTCGCGGCCACTGACGGCCAGGCAGCACCGGCCAACGGCGGCATCACCATCGAGCCGACGCCAGGCGAAGCCCCGGCAGCCGGTGCTCCCGCCGCACCACAAGCGCCGGCGGTAGCCGAACGCGTTGTGGATGGCCGTACCACCTACATCCTCAACAGCATCCTGGAAGACGTGATCAAGAAAGGTACGGGGCGTCGCGCCCTGGCCCTGGGCCGTGCCGATATCGCCGGCAAGACCGGTACCACCAACGACTCCAAGGATGCCTGGTTCTCCGGCTACAACGCCGACTACGTGACCACCGTATGGACTGGTTACGACCAGCCGGAAAGCCTCGGTCGCCGGGAGTTCGGCGGCACCGTCGCGCTGCCGATCTGGATGAGCTACATGGGCGCCGCGCTGAAGGATATGCCGCTGCATACCCAGCCGGAACCGGAAGGCATCCTGAGCCTGCGGATCGACCCGGTCAGCGGCCGTGCAGCAGCGCCGAGCACGCCGAATGCGTACTTCGAGCTGTTTAAGAGCGAGGACACGCCGCCGTCGGTCAACGAGCTGGGCAATGGTGTTGCACCGGGCAGCCCGCTGCCGGCGGACGAGGCGGCGCCGATCGACTTGTTCTAACACGCAGTTCCAATGTGGGAGCGGGCTTGCTCGCGAAAGCGGAGTATCAGGCTCAGATGGGCCGACTGACACACCGTCTTCGCGAGCAAGCCCGCTCCCACAGTTGGATCACCGCCAGGCTCGAGCCAATTGCCAGCCACAAAAAAAGCCCCGACTCGCAAGAGCCGGGGCTTTTTGGTGGTGCGCTACAACGGCTTAGCCGTTGAACACATCATCCACGCTTTGCAGCGGGTAGTTCTTCGGATACGGCAGGGTGGCCACACCCGTCTCGATTGCGGCTTTGGCCACGGCATCGGAGATCAGGGTGATCAGGCGCTTGTCCATTGGTTTCGGGATGATGTACTCACGACCGAATTCCAGCTTGATGCCGCCGTAGGCGTCGCACACTTCCTGAGGAACCGGCAGTTTGGCCAGTTCGCGCAGGGCGTTGGCGGCCGCGACTTTCATCTCTTCGTTGATGCGCTTGGCGCGAACGTCCAGGGCACCACGGAAGATGAACGGGAAGCCCAGTACGTTGTTGACCTGGTTCGGGTAGTCCGAACGGCCGGTGGCCATGATCACGTCGCTACGGGTGGCGTGGGCCAGCTCCGGGGAGATTTCCGGATCCGGGTTGGAGCACGCGAACACGATCGGGTTGGCCGCCATGGACTTGAGGCCTTCGGCGCTCAGCAGGTTCGGGCCGGACAGGCCAACGAACACGTCTGCACCGTCCAGGGCGTCAGCCAGGGTACGCTTGGAGGACGGATGCGCGAACATCGCCTTGTACTGGTTCAGGTCGGTACGCTCGGACTGCACAACGCCCTTGCTGTCGACCATGTAGATGTTTTCCAGCTTGGCGCCCATGCTCACCAGCAACTTCATGCAGGAGATGGCCGCGGCGCCGGCGCCCAGGCAAACGATCTTGGCTTCGCCAAGGGTTTTGCCGGCGATTTCCAGGGCGTTGATCATGCCGGCCGCGGTAACGATCGCGGTGCCGTGCTGGTCATCGTGGAATACCGGGATGTCGCACTGTTCGATCAGGGCCTTTTCGATCTCGAAGCACTCAGGTGCCTTGATGTCTTCCAGGTTGATGCCACCGAAGGTGATGGAGATGCGCTTTACGGTGTCGATGAAAGCCTGCGGGCTCTCGGAATCGACTTCGATATCGAATACGTCAATGCCGGCGAAGCGCTTGAACAGCACGCCCTTACCTTCCATGACTGGCTTGGAAGCCAATGGGCCGAGGTTACCCAGGCCGAGGATCGCGGTGCCATCAGAGATCACTGCAACCAGGTTGCCTTTGCCGGTGTACTTGTAGGCCAGTTCAGGATCGCGGGCGATTTCACGTACGGGCTCGGCAACGCCAGGGCTGTAGGCCAGCGACAGGTCGCGGGCGGTGGCAGTGGCTTTGGTGAGCTCTACACTCAGCTTTCCTGGACGAGGATGGGCATGATATTCGAGAGCGGCAGTTTTCAAATCAGACATATCGGCATTCCGCTTTTACTGTTGGTCGACGGACCGCCGAGGATACGCGTGTCGCAAAGTCCCCACAAGACTGGGCAGTCACAGGTGTCAAGGGCCCTGCCCTACGACTTTTGGCCAAGAGCCACGGGATACAAGGGCTCAACTGTTCACAATCGACCTGAAAAATGTCTACAATTTTTTCTTACGGCGCCTGCTCGAGCATGCCGGGATCGGTCAGTGGCAACAGCCAGCGTGCCTGGCCCTTTTCCAGGCCGCCGCGTCGGGAGCGGTCCAGCACCCAGCCGCGGGCTTCGATGGACTGGCCCTGCAAACCCTTCAACAGTGCACTGTCGAATCGGCCCACCAGATTGGGTGCAATGCGCAGTACCAGTGAGCCCTGCAACTCAATCCAGACTCCGCCGCGATTGCGTTCGATTTTGTTCACCTGACCGCTGACCACCGCAAAGCCCGAGCGCCGGATCTTCGCCGCATCGACCACCGGTGACCGGCGCCACACCCCCAGCCGGGCCTGCCGGGCGCTGCGTTCGGCGGCTTGCTGGCAGGCCACCAGTTCCACATTCGGCGCGACGGCCACCTGGAAGCCAAGGCCTTCGGCGAGCAACTGCGCTTCCAGATTTGCTCCATTGGCACCGTAGAGATGGGCCAGGGTGCGGCCGTAACGGTCCTTGCTCTCCCGTCCGGGCACCACGCCAACGCGCCCACCGCTCGCGTCCACCAGACTTTGCAGGCGCTCGCGAGCAGCCACGGCGAAGGGCTCGTCAGTGCGCCCCTGCTTGCCGGTTTCCGGGGCATTGACGCCGATCATGCGTATGCTGCGGCCATCCTTGAGGCGCACGGTGTCACCATCCACTACCCGCTGCACGTCGAAGGTCGCGACATCGCCGGGCGCCGGGCAGAACACCTCGGCCTGGGCGGGCGCCAGCCAAATCGCAGACACAAAAAAGGCGCCCACGAGGGACGCCTTTTTCATCAGCGAGGACAAGCCATACAGGCCATCCAAGCGGACCAGCCTTACTCGGCCTTAGGAGCAGCTTTAGCGCCGAAAGCACCGAAGCGGGTCTTGAAGCGGTCAACACGGCCGCCAACATCCAGAGTCTTCTGCTTACCGGTGTAGAACGGGTGGCACTCGTTGCACACGTCGATTGGCAGAGCTTTGCCGAAAGTCGAACGGGTTTCGAACTTGTTACCGCAGCTGCAGGTAACGTCGATGGCAACATAGTTTGGATGGATATCGGCTTTCATGGTGTATTCCTCAGGCTAGCGTGCCGCCAATCAACACTATTGTTGAATACCGCACGTAATTAGGCCGCGGATTCTACCAGACCTTTTTAAACGCGCAAGAAGCACAACGGCCCCTTTCATCAGAAAAGCGCGGCATACACAAGGCCCTGTGGGAGCCGGGCTTGCCCGCGATGCAGGCGCTGCGGTGCCTCAGGTGCACCGTGTCGATACTATCGCGGGCAAGCCCGGCTCCCACATCCACCGCTGGTCTGCTAGGCTCCCGCCCTTCTTCGCCGCCCGTCATATGAGAACCCCCGCGTGCCCGACGCCATTTTGCGCCTCGCCCTGCCCTCGCCCCTGCGCCGCCTGTTCGATTATCGGGCTCCTGCCGGCGTATTGCGGTCGCAGTTGCAGCCCGGCATGCGCGTACGGGTACCGTTTGGCCGACGGGAGATGATCGGCATCCTGGTGGAAGTCGCCGATCACAGCGAAGTGCCCGCCGAGAAGCTCAAGCCCGCCGTGGCCATCCTCGACAGCACGCCGCCGCTGCCGCCTGCGCTGTTCAAGCTGTGCCTGTGGACCTCGCAGTATTACCAGCACAGCCTCGGCGACACCTTGAGCTGGGCGCTGCCGGTGCTGTTGCGCCAGGGCGAACTGGCCGAGGCGCGCCAGGAGCGTTTCTGGTCGATGGTCCCGGGGGCGCGCATGGACGACCCGCGCATCGCCCGCGCCCCGCGCCAGCGTGAAGCCCTGGCAACCCTGGCCCAGCATCCCCACGGCGTCGCCCATCAGCTGTTAAGCAAGCTGATGCTGAGCAAGGACAGCCTGGACTTGCTGCTGGCCAAGGGCCTGGTGCAGGTGGAGATTCGCAAGCACGCTCCCGGCGAGCGCCACGAACACTGGCTGGCCCAGCCGGAACTGCCGCTCAACCCCGAACAACGTGCCGCCTATGAAGCGATTCGCGCCGGTTTCGACAGTTTCCACGCGTTCCTGCTGGCGGGCGTCACCGGCAGCGGCAAGACCGAAGTCTATTTGCAACTGATCCGCGAAACCCTCGAAGCCGGCAAACAGGCACTGGTGCTGATCCCCGAGATCAACCTCGGCCCGCAAACCCTGGCGCGTTTCGAGCAGCGTTTCAACGCGCGCATCGCCCTGGTGCACTCGGCGGTCAACGACCGCGAGCGCCTGGAATCCTGGCTCGCCGCCCGGGACGGCGAGGCCGACATTATTATCGGCACCCGTTCGGCGCTGTTCACCCCGATGAAAAATCCCGGGCTGATCATCATCGACGAAGAACACGACGGCTCCTATAAACAGCAGGAAGGCCTGCGCTACCACGCCCGCGACCTGGCGCTGGTGCGCGCCCGCCAGGAAAACATCCCGATTGTGCTGGGCTCGGCCACGCCGTCCCTGGAAAGCCTGCACAACGCCTACACCGGGCGCTACGGCCTGCTGCGTCTCAATGAACGTGCCGGCGGTGCCAAGCAGCCCCGCTTCCTGCGCCTGGATGTAAAAAGTCGCCCGCTGGACAGCGGCATTTCCGGGCCGATGCAGCAAGCCATCGGGCAAACCCTCGCGGCGGGCCAGCAAGTGCTGGTGTTCCTCAACCGCCGGGGTTTTGCGCCGACGCTGCTGTGCCACGATTGCGGCTGGATGTCCGAGTGCAATCGCTGCGATGCGCGAATGACCGTGCACCAGCGCTCCGGCGAGTTGCGCTGCCATCACTGCGGCCATGTGGAACGGGTGCCGCGGCACTGCCCGCAGTGCGGCAAAGTCGACTTGCGACCGGTGGGCGCGGGCACCGAGCGCGCCGAAGAACGACTGGGCATCCTGTTCCCGGATTACCCGGTGCTGCGGGTCGACCGCGACAGCACCTCGCGCAAGGACGCGATGAATCAGTTGTTCGCCACGATCCAGAAGGGCCAGCCGTGCATTCTGGTGGGCACGCAGATGCTTGCCAAAGGGCATCACTTCCCACGGGTGACCCTGGTGTCGATCCTGGATGCCGACGGCGGGCTGTTCTCCGGGGATTTTCGCGCCAGCGAGCGCATGGCGCAGTTGATCGTGCAGGTCGCAGGCCGGGCCGGGCGGGCCGAAGAGCCGGGCAAGGTGATCATCCAGACGCACCTGGCCGACCACTCGCTGCTGATTCAACTGACAGAACAAGGCTACTTTGCCTTCGCCGAACAGGCCTTGAGCGAGCGACGCTCGGCAGGTCTGCCACCGTTTGCGCATCTGGCGCTGCTGCGGGCCGAAGCGCACAAGCCGGGGCAGGCCGAAGGTTTCCTGGATGAAGCGTGCAGCGAGGCTGAACGTTTGCTGGGGGAACTGGGTCTGACCGGCATCGAGCTATTGGGCCCGGTGCCAGCACCGATGGAACGCCGCGCCGGGCGTTACCGCGCCCAGCTACTTTTGCAAGCCAGCGCCCGCGCGCCGCTGCATCGTTTATTAAGCAGCTGGTTACTTGCGCTGGAGCAAATGCCCAGTGGTCGCCAGGTGAGATGGTCGCTGGACGTAGACCCGGTAGATTTGTACTAACCCCCTGTGGCGAGGGAGCTTGCTCCCGCTGGGCTGCGTAGCAGCCCCAAAAAAGCCGGGAGCGCTACGCACTCCAGCGGGAGCAAGCTCCCTCGCCACAGCAAGCTCCCTCGCCACAGGTTAATCGTCCGTCAAGGTCCCGCGAAGGTTGGCAAGCCCGCCCTCGCCACGGATAATGCCCAGTTTTTCCACCTGCGCATCGCGCGCCACCGCTTGCGGTCGAAAGAGAACACCATGAAAGACACCATTCGCCAGCTGATCCAACAAGCCCTCACCCAACTCGTCAACGAAGGTGTGTTGCCTGAAGGCCTGACGCCGGCGATCCAGGTGGAAAATACCCGCGACAAGACCCACGGTGATTTCGCCAGCAACATCGCGATGATGCTGGCCAAGCCGGCCGGCCTGAAGCCGCGCGACCTGGCGGAAAAAATCATCGCCGCGCTGCCGGCCGACCCGCAGGTAACCAAGGCTGAAATCGCCGGCCCAGGCTTTATCAACTTCTTCCAGAACACCCAGGCCCTGGCTTCGCGCCTGGACGCGGCCCTGGCCGACGCGAAAATCGGCGTGCGCAAGGCCGGCCCGGCACAGCGCGTGGCCATCGACCTGTCGGCACCGAACCTGGCCAAGGAAATGCACGTGGGCCACCTGCGCTCCACCATCATCGGTGACGGCGTGGCGCGGGTCCTGGAGTTCCTCGGCGATGACGTGATCCGCCAGAACCACGTGGGCGACTGGGGTACCCAGTTCGGCATGCTGATGGCCTATCTGCAGGAAAACCCGATCACCAGCAACGAGCTGTCGGACCTGGAGAACTTCTACCGCGCCGCCAAGAAGCGTTTCGACGAATCCGAAGAATTCGCCGACCGCGCCCGTGGCCTGGTGGTCAAGCTGCAAGCCGGCGATGCCGAATGCCTGGAACTGTGGGGCCGCTTCCGCGAGATCTCGCTGTCCCACTGCCAGGAAATCTACGAGCTGCTCAACGTCAAATTGACCATGGCCGACGTGATGGGCGAAAGCGCCTACAACGACGACCTGATCAACGTGGTCAACGACCTCAAGGCCAAGGGCCTGCTGGTTGAAAGCAACGGCGCGCAGTGCGTGTTCCTCGAAGAATTCAAGACCGCCGACGGCGACCCGCTGCCGGTGATCATCGTCAAGGCCGATGGCGGCTACCTCTACGCCACCACCGACCTGGCCGCCGTGCGCTACCGCAGCGGCGTGCTGAAAGCCGACCGTGCCCTGTATTTCGTTGACCAGCGCCAGGCCCTGCACTTCCAGCAAGTGTTCGAAGTGGCGCGCCGCGCCGGTTTCGTGACCCATCCGATGCAGATGGAGCACATGGGCTTCGGCACCATGAACGGCGCCGATGGCCGCCCGTTCAAGACCCGTGACGGCGGCACCGTGAAGCTGATCGACCTGCTGAACGAAGCCCAGGACCGCGCCTACAACCTGGTGAAGGAAAAGAACCCGGAGCTGGCCGAAGCCGACCTGCGCAACATCGCCCGCGTCGTGGGGATTGGCGCGGTGAAATACGCCGACCTGTCCAAGCACCGCACCAGCGACTACAGCTTCAACTTCGAATTGATGCTCAACTTCGAAGGCAACACTGCGCCGTACCTGCTGTATGCCTACACGCGGGTGGCCGGTGTGTTCCGCAAGCTGGGCAAGGACTTCAGCGAAGTCGAAGGCCAGATCAACCTTGAGGCGCCACACGAGCAGGAGCTGGCCGCCAAACTGGCGCAATTCGGCGAAGTGCTGAACAGCGTCGGCGAAAAAGGCACACCGCACATCCTCTGCACCTATTTGTACGAAGTCGCCGGTTTGTTCTCCAGCTTCTACGAGAACTGCCCGATCCTGACCGCAGACGACGAAGCCCAAAAGCAGAGCCGCCTGCGCCTCGCCGCACTGGCAGGACGGACCCTCAAGCAAGGCCTGGAATTGTTGGGCCTGGAAACTCTGGAGCGTATGTAAGTTGGCTGCCAAGAAAAAACCTGCACCCAAGCGCGGCGCCAGCCGCTACCAGGCACCGGCGAAGAAGCCTATTCCGGGCTGGTTGTGGATGGCCATCGGCCTGACGGTCGGCGCGTTTGTGGTGTTCCTGATGAAGCTCGACCCGGGCAAGGGCGATGACGTCAAACGGGTCAAGCAAGAACAGCAGAAGGCCACGAAAATGGCCGAGGCGAACAAGACACCGCCTAGCCCGACTGCGCCGGTGAAGCCGAAGTACGACTTCTACACGCTGCTGCCGGAATCGGAAGTGATCGTGCCGCCGGACGCCGTGCCGGAGAAAACCCTGCCGACGCCGCAGCCGGTGCCGACTACGCCGGTTACCCCGGCGGAAGCAGCGAAGATCGACACGGCCCGGGCCCAGGCTGCGCTGGCCGGGATTACCCCGCCGCCACCGCCGCCGGTTGCCACCACCAAGGCCGCGCCGGTGACCAAGTTCTTCCTGCAGGCGGGCTCGTTCCCGAAACAGGCGGATGCGGACCGGGTACGCGCGCAGATTATTTTGCTGGGGCAGGCGGTGACGGTGGAGTCCGGGACGGTTAAGGATGCGACCTGGTATCGCGTGCTGGTGGGGCCGTTCAGCAACCGTGAACAGCTGACCGTGGCGCAGAAGCAACTGGCCGGCGCCGGGTTTAGCAACCTGTTGTTACAACAACGCCAGAGCCGCTGATTCCGGAAACAGCATCGGGTTAATGTGGGAGCGGGCTTGCTCGCGAATGCGGTAGATCAGTCAATATTTTAGGTGACTGACACACCGCATTCGCGAGCAAGCCCGCTCCCACATTTTGATCTCTATCTTCTCCAAGGCATACTTGCCACCTCTCGCTCGCCAGAACCAAAAACAGCCCCATGCGTATCCACGTCAGCTTCATCGACCGCGTCGGCATCACCCAGGAAGTCCTGGCCTTGCTCGGTGGGCGCAATCTGAACCTGGATGCGGTGGAAATGGTTCCGCCCAACGTCTACATCGACGCGCCAACCTTGAGTGCCGAGGTACTGGAAGAGCTGCGTGATGCACTGTTCAG
>NZ_JACAOM010000068.1:0-32031 GCF_013386245.1 Pseudomonas sp. 21615526
TCACTCGGCTTGATTACAGTGCAACCGGCGCTTTTTCCAGTTCCCTGACCTTCCTGGGCGAGCCGCATCACGAGTAACACCGAAAATTCAGAGTGGGCACAGTCAATGTGGGAGCGGGCTTGCTCGCGAAAGCGGTGTGTCAGTCGCCATCTTCATTAACTGACCCACCGCCTTCGCGAGCAAGCCCGCTCCCACATTCAGTCCTCACTCGGCTTGATTACAGCGCGACCGGCGCTCTTTCACACAGGGTATTGAGCGCCGCCGCCCACTGCGGGTCATCGTTCAGGCACGGCACCAACACCAACTCTTCGCCCCCCGCTTCGCGGAATTGCTCCAGGCCGCGATCACCAATTTCCTCCAGTGTCTCGATGCAGTCCGCAACAAACGCCGGGCACATCACCAGCAGCTTCTTCACGCCCTGCTGAGCCAACGCTTCAAGACGTGCCTCGGTGTACGGTTCGATCCACTTGGCCCGGCCCAGCCGCGACTGGAACGCCACCGACCATTTGCCATCCGGCAAGCCAAGGCGCTCGGCAAAATCCCGCGCAACGCTGAAACACTGCGCGCGATAGCACGTGGCAAGCACCTCGGGAGAGGCGTTCTGGCAGCAGTTGGCGTCCTTGAAGCAGTGTTGCCCGGTAGGGTCGAGCTTTTTCAGGTGGCGCTCGGGCAACCCATGAAAGCTCAGCAGGAGGTGATCGAAATCCTCTTCCACATAGGCTCTGGCGCTGTTGGCCAAGGCGTCCAGGTACTCCGGTTCATCGTAGAACGGCTGCAGAATCGAAAACTCGATCGCCAGCTTTTTGTGCCGTACCATGCGCCGGGCCTCTTCGATTACCGTGGTCACGGTGCTGTCGGCAAACTGCGGGTACAACGGCGCCAGGGTCACTTTCTGGATGCCTTGGGACGCCAGCCGGGTCAGTACGCTTTCAATCGACGGCTCGCCATAGCGCATGGCCAACTCCACCGGCCCCTGGGTCCACTGTGCAGTCATCTGTTGTTGCAAGCGACGGCTAAGAACTACCAGCGGCGAGCCTTCGTCCCACCAGATCGAGGCGTAGGCATGGGCCGATTGCTCCGGGCGCTTGATCAGGATCAGCGACACCAGCAAACGCCGAACCGGCCATGGCAGGTCAATGACGTAAGGGTCCATCAGGAACTGATTGAGGTAGCTGCGCACATCCGCCACCGAAGTGGACGCCGGTGAACCCAGGTTGACCAGTAACAACGCGTGATCCGTCATGCAACATCCTATCTCTAGAGGCGGCTGGACAAGTCGTCCAGGGCCGCATGCAACTCAGTGAACTGGAAAGTGAAACCGGCCGCCAACAGCCGCTGCGGCAAAGCCCGCTGGCCACCCAGCAACAAACCGGACAACTCGCCCAGGCCGATACGCAAGGCAAACGCCGGCATGGGCATGAACGCCGGGCGGTGCAGCACCTTGCCCAGGGTCTTGGCGAACTCCAGGTTGCGTACCGGGTGTGGCGCGCAGGCATTATAAGGACCGCTGGCATCGGTCTTGTGCAGAAGAAAATCAATCAGGGCGATTTGATCCTTTATATGGACCCATGGCATCCACTGCCGACCATTGCCGATAGGCCCGCCCAGCGCCAGTTTGAACGGCAGCAACAGCCGCGACAAAAAGCCGCCCTCCGCCGCCAGCACCAGCCCGGTACGCACCAGCACCACGCGGATGCCCAATGCCTCGGCACGCTGGGCGGTTTCTTCCCAGGCAATGGATAACTGGCTGCCGAAATCGTCCTGCACCGGGCCGCTGTCTTCGGTCAGCTCGCGCTCACCACCGTCGCCGTACCAGCCCACCGCGGAACCGGAGATCAACACCGCCGGTTTGTGTTCAAGGCCCTCAAGCCAGGCCAGCAGCGTTTCGGTGAGGCCGATACGGCTGCTCCACAACAGCGCCTTGCGTTTATGCGTCCAGGGCCGGTCGGCAATCGGCGCGCCGGCCAGATTGACCACCGCGTCCACCGCCTCGTTGATGTCCTGCAGGCGGGCGACGCCACGCACCTGGGCGCCGCACAATTTAGCCACTTGTTCGGGATGGCGGCTCCAGACCGTGAGGCGATGGCCCTGGGCAAGCCAGTATTGGCAAAGTTGACGGCCGATCAAACCGGTACCGCCGGTCAGCAAAATGTGCATGAGTTGTTCCTCGTGTAACGTTCGCCGACCACCGTTAGTCTATTTTATAAACAGGGATGTTTTAATCGGGCGCAACGCTGGTTAAACCTTCAGGTTTAACCATAGGTCACGCCAAACGATCAGGTACGCCAAAACTTATACCAAAAAACAATATTGTACAGCTATTGGTGTCGGCGTAGTCTGTACCCAACGGTAAAACGAGGCCTCCCATGACTGTTCCCATCGCGATCATTGGCACCGGCATCGCCGGTCTCTCCGCCGCCCGAGCGTTGAAAGACGCGGGGCACGTTGTACAACTCTTCGATAAAAGCCGCGGCAGTGGCGGTCGCATGTCCAGCAAGCGCAGCGATGCGGGATCGCTGGACATGGGCGCACAGTACTTCACCGCCCGCGACCGGCGCTTCGTCAACGAGGTGCAACGCTGGCAGGCCAATGGTTGCGCCGAGCAATGGAAGCCACAGCTGTACAACTTCAAGTCCGGCCAACTGACGCCCTCCCCCGATGAACAGATCCGCTGGGTCGGCACGCCGCGCATGAGCGCGATCACCCGCGCCCTGCTCGATGACTTGCCGGTGCAGTTCGGTTGCCGCATCGCCGAGGTGTTCCAGGGTAAACATCACTGGAACCTGCTGGACGCCGACGGCGAAAGCCACGGCCCGTTCAGCCACGTGATCATCGCCACCCCAGCGCCCCAGGCCACTGCCTTGCTGGCCGCTGCGCCCAAGCTGGCGAGTGTCGCCGCCGGGGTCAAGATGGACCCGACCTGGGCCATTGCCCTGGCCTTCGACAAGCCGCTGGATACGCCCATGGAAGGCTGCTTCGTCCAGGACAGCCCGCTGGACTGGCTGGCGCGCAACCGCAGCAAACCGGGGCGCGACACCACCCTCGACACCTGGGTTTTGCACGCCACCAGCACCTGGAGCAAGCAACACCTGGACCTGTCCAAGGAAGCCGTGATCGAACACCTGCACGGCGCCTTCGCCGAACTGCTGCACAGCGCCATGCCGGCGCCTTCCTTCACCCTCGCCCACCGCTGGCTGTACGCGCGGCCGTCCACCAGCCATGAATTTGGCGTGCTGGCCGACGCCGACCTGGGCCTGTATGTATGTGGCGACTGGTGCCTGTCAGGCCGCGTGGAAGGTGCGTGGCTCAGCGGCCAGGAGGCGGCGCGGCGGTTGATCGAGCACCTGCGATGAACCGCATCAATCCCGCCAAGTTGCTGCTGTCGAAGTGGACAGCAGCCCGCCCGCAGTACAAGGAAAAACATTTTCTGGTGACCAAACTGCTGCGTGATGACGAAGGCGATGTGCAGGAAATCGAGCTGGAAGCCGTGATGAGCCATCGCGTGCAGCGCCTGGCCTGGCAAACCCTGCAAAACGCCGAAGACTGGAAAATCGGCTGGAAATAGCCATTCCGCAAATACCTGTACAAATTATTTGACTTGTACAGCTTCAAACCTATGATGAGATTAAGTTGTACAGAAATTTAACTCTGTACAGGAATTTCATCGAGGTTTGGCCATGTCCAGCACCCTGCCCGCCACCGGCAAACCGAAAATCGCCATCAGCGCCTGCCTGTTGGGCGAGAACGTGCGCTTCAACGGCGGGCATAAACAATCCCAGCTGTGTAGCCAGACCCTGGCCGATTATTTCGACTTCGTGCCGCTGTGTCCTGAAGTCGCCATTGGCCTGGGCATCCCCCGCGAGCCGATTCGCCTGGTGGGCGACCCGCTCAATCCACAGGCCGTTGGCACCGTAAACCGCGAACTTAACGTGACCCAGCCGCTGGACGATTACGGCCAGCAAATGGCCGCTGAACACACCGACCTCTGCGGTTACATCTTCATGCAGAAATCCCCGTCCTGCGGCCTGGAACGGGTCAAGGTCTATCAGGACAACGGCATGCCCATCGACGGCGGCGGGCGCGGCATCTACGCCCAGGCGTTTTGTGCGCGCCACCCCAACCTGCCGGTGGAAGAAGACGGTCGGCTGAATGACCCGGTGCTGCGGGAAAACTTCCTGACCCGGGTGTTCGTCTACGCCACCTGGCAGCAACTGCTCGCCGAAGGCCTGACCCGTCATCGCCTGCTGGAATTTCACTCGCGCTACAAATACCTGCTGATGGCCCACAGCCCGGTGCATTACAAAAGCCTCGGCAACCTGCTGGGCAGCATGCCCAGGGACGTCGACCTGGGCGCCTTGGCCGCCGGCTACTTCAGCGAACTGATGAGCGCCCTGACCCAGTGCGCCACACGCGGCACCCACACCAACGTGCTGCAACACATCAGCGGCTACCTCAAGCAGGCCATCAGCGCCGAAGACAAACAGGAAATGCAGACCATCATCAGCCAATACCGCCAGGGCATCGTGCCGCTGGTGGTACCGCTGACGCTGCTCAAGCACCACTTTCGCCAGCATCCGGACCGCTATATCGCGCAGCAGGCCTACCTGCAACCGCACCCGGAAAACCTCAGCCTGCGTAATGCGATTTAACCTATGACTTTTCCCCTGCAAGAACCTGGCGAAGACATCGCCGAGGCCATCGAACAAGGCTGGCTGCCGATCCGCGAAGTGGCGCGCCAGACCGGCGTCAACGCCGTGACCTTGCGCGCCTGGGAGCGGCGCTACGGGCTGATCGTGCCCCAGCGCACGCCCAAGGGGCACCGCCTGTTCAGTGCCGAGCACGTGCAACGCATCCATACCATCCTGACCTGGCTCAACCGCGGTGTGCCGGTCAGCCAGGTCAAGAGCCTGATCGACACCGCGCAAGCCACCAGCGAGCCGCCGGTGGAAAACGAATGGCACAACCGCCGCCAGCACCTGGTGCAGGCCATCAGCGAACTGGCCGAGCGCCGGGTGGATGATGCCTTCAACCAGGCCATGGCGCTGTACCCGCCGCGCACCTTGTGCGAGCAACTGTTATTGCCGTTGCTCAAGGAGCTCGAACTGCGCTGGCAAGGCCAGTTCGGCGCGCAGATGGAACGGGTATTTTTCTATTCCTGGCTGCGCAGCAAATTCGGTGCGCGGATGTATCACAACAACCGCCAGCTCAACGGCGCCCCCCTGCTGCTGATCAACCATTCCGACCTGCCGCTGGAGCCGCACCTGTGGCTCACCGCCTGGCTCGCCAGCAGCGCCGATTGCCCGGTGGAAGTTTTCGACTGGCCATTGCCGGCAGGCGAACTGGCCCTGGCCGTCGAGCATCTGCAACCCCGCGCGGTACTGCTGTATTCGAGCAAGGCACTCCATACCTCGGTGCTGGGCAAACTGTTGAGCGGCTTCAGTTGCCCAAAACTGATAACCGGACCAACGGTATGCATCCACCAGGCGGAGCTGTCCGTATTAACCCAAGAGATTCCTGAATTGCTCCTGGCCGAAGACCCGTTGTCGGCCCATCAGGTACTGATCCAGCGTGGACTTATTTAAATGCACTTGATCTGGCTGCGCACCGACCTGCGCCTACATGACAACACCGCCCTCGCCGCCGCCGCACAGCGTGGCCCGACAGCGGCCGTCTACCTGATCAGCCCCGGGCAATGGCTGGCCCACGATGACGCGCCGTGCAAGGTCGATTTCTGGCTGCGCAACCTGCAGCGCTTGAGCTCGGCACTGGGCGAGTTGAACATTCCGTTATTGATCCGCCATGCCGACACTTGGGATCAAGCACCTGAAGTACTGGCAGGCCTGTGCCAGGAACTGTCGGTGGAGTCGGTACACGTCAATGACGAATACGGCATCCACGAAGAGCGCCGCGACGGCGCCGTGGCCAAGGCCCTCGAAGCTCAAGGCATCACGTTCCACACCTATCTGGACCAGTTGTTTTTCCAGCCCGGCAGCGTGCTGACCAAGACCGGCACCTACTTCCAGGTGTTCAGCCAGTTCCGCAAGGTCTGCTACAGCCGCCTGCATGGCGCCTTGCCGCGTTTGGTCGCCACGCCCAAGGCGCAGGCGCCGCTCACACTCAAAAGCGACGAGGTTCCGGATCACGTCGAGGGCTTCGCTACCCCGAGCGAAGCCTTGCGCGCCCTGTGGCCTGCCGGCGAAGCCGAAGCCCGGCGCCGTCTCGACCAGTTCGCCGACGCACAAATCAGCTACTACAAGGACGAACGCGACTTCCCGGCCAAGCCCGGTACCAGCCAGCTTTCGGCCTACCTTGCAGCGGGCGTGGTCTCACCGCGCCAATGCCTGCATGCCGCGCTGCAAAGCAACCAGGGTGAATTCGAAAGCGGCGACATCGGCGCGATTACCTGGATCAACGAGCTGCTGTGGCGCGAGTTCTACAAACATATTCTGGTGGGCTACCCACGGGTCTCGCGCCACCGCGCATTCCGCCCAGAGACCGAAGCCGTGGCCTGGCGCAACAGCCCGGAAGACTTGAAGGCGTGGCAGGAAGCACGCACCGGCCTGCCGATCATCGACGCCGCCATGCGCCAGCTGCTGGAAACCGGCTGGATGCACAATCGCCTGCGCATGGTGGTGGCGATGTTCCTGACCAAAAACCTGCTGATCGACTGGCGCGAAGGCGAGCGCTTTTTCATGCTTCACCTGATCGACGGCGACCTGGCAGCCAACAACGGTGGCTGGCAGTGGAGCTCGTCCACCGGCACCGACTCGGCCCCGTACTTCCGGATTTTCAGCCCCTTGAGCCAATCGGAAAAATTCGACGGCGAAGGTGTGTTTATCAAGCACTGGCTGCCGCAACTGGCGGCGCTGAACAAAAAGGAAGTGCACAACCCCGACGCCGTGGGCGGCCTCTTTGGTGTGGCCGACTATCCTCGTCCTATCGTCGACTTGAAAAAATCCCGCGAGCGCGCCCTCGCCGCTTTCCGCAGCCTGCCTTCACGCCAGGCGGTCGGAGGTGCTTATGAGTGATTTCCTGCGCCGCTTCGCCCAGGTGTTCGCCAGTGTGGACAAGCACAACCTGCACCTGCTCGACGGCCTGTACAGCCAGGACATCAGTTTCACCGACCCACTGCACGAGGTGCACGGGCTGCCGGCGTTGCACCGCTACTTCGCCGAGCTGTACGACAACGTTACCCAGTTGCGCTTTGACTTCCATGGCTTTGATCAAGTGGCGGAAGGCGAAGGCTACCTGCGCTGGAAAATGAGCTTCTGCCACCCGCGCCTGGCCAAGGGCGAAGTGATTCGTGTGGAAGGCTGCTCGCACCTGCTGTGGCGCGACAAGGTGTATCGCCACCGGGATTATTTTGACGCTGGACAGTTGCTGTATGAACACGTGCCGGTCCTTGGCGGTGTGGTCAGCTGGCTGAAAAGGAGAATGGGATGAGCCTTAACCTTCCACGTCGTTACTGGTTGACCGGTGCCAGCAGTGGCATCGGGGCCGAACTGGCCAAGACGCTGCTCGAAAGCGGTGCCCATGTGGCCCTCAGTTCCCGCTCCAAGGCGCCCCTGGAACAGCTTGCCCAGCAATACCCCGGGCAAGTGCTGGTGGTGGCCGGCGACCTGACCAACAGCCAGACCGTGCGCGAGATCGGTGAACACATCGCAGTGGCCTGGGGTTCGCTGGATACGGTGATCCTGAATGCCGGCACCTGCGAATACGTGGATGCAAGGCAGTTCGACGCCTCGATCATCGAGCACGTGGTGCGCACCAACCTGCTGGCCAGCAGTTACTGCATCGAGGCCGCGCTGCCGCTGTTGCGTGCCGGTCATACACCGCACCTGGTCGGTGTGGCCAGTGCGGTGACCTACCTGCCGATGCCCAGGGCGGAAGCCTATGGTGCGTCGAAGGCGGGCCTGCGTTACCTGTTCGAGTCCCTGCGTATCGACCTGTCGCCTGAAGGGATCGACGTCACCGTGGTCAGCCCGGGGTTTGTCGACACGCCGCTGACCGCCCGCAATGACTTCCCGATGCCCCTGAGCTGGCCGGCGGACAAGGCCGCGCGACATATCTTCGCCAAGCTGCAGAGCCGCCCATTGGAAATTGCCTTCCCTGCCCTGTTTATTGCCGCCTTGTGGCCACTGTCGAAACTGCCGAACCGCGTCCAGTTGATCATTGGCAAACGCATGCTGCGCAGCCCGCCGCCGAGAAAGGACGACCTGTGAAGATCGCCATTATCGGCAGCGGCATTGCCGGGCTGACCAGCGCCTACCTGCTCAGTCGCCGCCACGACATCACCCTGTTCGAAGCGGGCGACCGCATCGGCGGGCACACTCACACGGTGAATGTCACGGTGGAAGGCAAAAGCCATGCGGTGGACACCGGCTTTATCGTGTTCAACGACTGGACCTATCCCAACTTCATCAAGCTGCTGGGGCAAATTGGCGTGACGTACAAACCCACCGAGATGAGCTTTTCGGTGTGCGACCCGAACGCCGGGTTCGAGTACAACGGCAACAATCTCAACAGCCTGTTTGCCCAGCGCCGGAATATTCTGTCGCCGGGGTTCTGGGGCATGTTGCGCGATATCCTGCGCTTCAACCGCCAGGCGCCCCTGGACCTGCAAGAGCAACGCATCAGCGCCGAGATGACCCTGGGCGAGTACCTGCAAGCGGGCGGCTACGGCCAGCGATTTATCCAGCACTACATCGTGCCGATGGGCGCGGCGATCTGGTCGATGTCCCTGGCTGACATGCTCGGGTTTCCCCTGCAATTCTTCGTGCGGTTCTTCAAGAACCATGGCTTGTTGTCGGTGAGCAACCGGCCGCAGTGGTGCGTGATCGAAGGCGGTTCCAGCCGCTATATCGAACCGCTGACCCAGTCCTTCCGCGAAAATATCCGCCTCAATTGCCCGGTCACCCGGGTTGAGCGTTCAGCCATCGGCGCAGTTATCCACAGCGCCGCCGGCAGCGAGGCATTCGACAAGGTGGTGTTCGCCTGCCACAGCGACCAGGCTCTGGCCTTGCTGGGGGATGCGAGCCTGGCCGAGCAACAGATCCTTGGCGCCCTGCCCTACGCCGACAATGACGTCGTCCTGCACACCGATACCCGTCTGCTGCCCGACCGCAAACTGGCCTGGGCCAGCTGGAATTACCGCCTGGATGGCCGCGCGCAAAAACAGGCGGCGGTGACCTACGACATGAACATCCTGCAGGGCATCGACAGCACCACCACCTTTTGCGTGAGCCTCAATCAAACGGCGCTGATCAACCCGCTCAAAGTCCTCGCCCGCTACACCTACGCCCACCCGCAATACAGCCTGGCCGCCGTGGCCGCCCAAGCGCGCTGGGAAGAACTGCACGGCACGCAGCACACCTATTATTGCGGCGCCTACTGGGCCAACGGTTTCCACGAAGACGGCGTGGTCAGCGCATTGCGCGTGGCCAAGGCGTTCGGGGAAATCCTGTGAACAGCGCCCTGTACAGCGGCTGGATCGCCCATCGGCGGTTTACGCCAAAGGGCCATGCCTTCCGCTACCGGATCGGCCTGCTGTACCTGGACCTCAGCGAACAGGACGAAGTGTTCGGCTTGTCGCCATTGGCGGGCGAGCGCTGGGCGCCGTTCGCGTTTCGCCAGCAGGATTACCTGCGTGAATTTACCCGTCACGGCATGAGCTTGACCGATGCCGTACGCCAAGAAGTCGGCAAGGCCCTGGGGCGCATCCCCTCGGGCGTTATCTGCCTGCTGACCCAGGCCCGCAGTTGGGGCCTGGCCTTTAACCCGGTGAGTTTCTTCTACTGCTTCGAGGCCGACGGAACGCTGGCCGCGATCCTTTGTGAAGTGACCAACACCCCGTGGCGCGAGCGCTATCACTACGTGCTGCCAGCCCAGGCGCTGCCTGCCGGTGAGCATCAGCACTTCGCCGTGGCCAAGGCGTTTCATGTGTCGCCGTTCTTGCCCCGGGACCTGGAATACCGCATGAGCTTCAGCCCGCCCGCCGCCAGGCTCGGCGTGCATATGGCCGACTGGCAGGGCGAACTGAAAGTCTTCGACGCCACCTTGAGCCTGCAACGCGAAGCCCTGAACCGCGCCAGCCTGCACCGCTACCTGTGGCGCTTCCCGTGGATGACCGCCAAGACCTGCCTGGCCATTTATTGGCAGGCCTTGCGCCTCTTGCTTAAACGCACGCCGATTTTTTCCCACCACGCCGCCGAAGGCGCTTCTCGCACCGCAGTCGGATACACCAAGGATCGCCGCCATGAAATCCCCTAGCTTATCGGTCAAATCCAACCGCTTGAACGTCAACGGCATGACCGCCGCGCTGCTGCGCAAAGCCGTTCTGCGCCAGCTCGGCCAACTGCGCCACGGCCAGTTGGTGGTGATCGAGGACGGCGAACGGCAAGTCTTCGGCGCACGGGAAGCGCACCTGCTGGGGGAGATCCAGATCCTCGATTCAGCCGTGTGGGGGCTGGTGGCAGCCAACGGTTCCATCGGTGCGGGCGAGGCATTTATTCATGGCTACTGGAGCAGCCCGGACCTGACTGCCGTGGTGCGGGTGATGGTCAGCAACCTCGACGTGCTGGATGCGCTGGAAGGTGGGCTGGCGAAACTCGCGCGGCCCTTCACCCAGGGCCTGCACTGGCTCAACCGCAATACGCGCAAGGGCTCGCAGAAAAACATTGCCGCCCACTACGACCTGGGCAACGACCTGTTCGAGGAATTCCTCGACCCGACCATGATGTATTCGGCCGCGCAGTTCCTCACCGCTGACGACACCCTGGAACAGGCGCAGTTGAACAAGCTGGAACGCATCTGCCAGAAGCTCGCGCTGAAACCGTCCGACCACCTGCTGGAAATCGGCACCGGCTGGGGCAGCATGGCGATTTATGCCGCGCAGCAGTACGGCTGCAAGGTCACCACTACGACCCTGTCCAAAGAGCAGTTTGCCTACACTGAAAAACGCATCGAGGCCCTGGGTTTGCAGAATCAGGTGACGTTGCTGCTGGAGGACTACCGCGACCTGACCGGGCAGTACGACAAACTGGTGTCGATCGAGATGATCGAAGCCGTGGGCCACCGCTTCCTGCCGACCTATTTCAAACAGTGCGCGCAGTTGCTCAAGAGCAACGGCCTGATGTTGCTGCAAGCCATCACCATTCGTGAACAGCGCTACGAACAGGCCAAGAGCAGCGTGGATTTTATCCAGCGCTATATCTTCCCCGGCGGCGCCCTGCCCTGTGTACAGAAGATGCTTGAGGTCGTCAGCCGCGACACGGACATGAACCTGCTGCACATGGAGGACTTCGGCCTGCACTACGCGCGAACCCTGCGCCTGTGGCATGAGAACTTTCGCCGCGCCCACAGCCGCCTGACGGAAATGGGCTACGACGAATACTTCCTGCGGCTGTGGGAGTTTTACCTGTGCTACTGCGAAGGCGGCTTCATGGAGCGCACCATCGGCACCGCGCAGATGCTGCTGGCCAAGCCGGCGGCGCTGACCCAGCCATTGCTCGGGCGCTTTGATGCTTAAACCACTGGCAAATGCCGTGCTGTTCCAGTGCGGCTGGTTTGCCTGTGTGCTGGGCGGCGACAGTCTGTGGCTGTTGGTGGGGTTGGCGGTGCTGGTAATCCACCTGCTGTGGATAAGTTCGTGGTCAGCGGAAGGCCAGGTGATTGTTGCCGTCACCTTGTTGGGCACCGTGATCGACACCGTGCTACGTGCATTCGGCGTGTTTCATTTCAGCCTGCCCGGGCTGTTGGCGCCATTGTGGCTGATCCTGTTGTGGGCATTGCTGGCGACCACGCTGCGCCATTGCCTGGCCTGGAGCGCGCAGCCCTGGTGGCGTGCGAGTTTGTTGGGGGCGGTGGGCGGGCCGTTGTCCTATTACGCGGGCAGCCAACTGGCGGGGGTGAGTTTCGGCTATGGCACCGTGCCGACCGTCATCGGCCTGGCGTTACTCTGGGGGATGATTTTTCCGTTGTTGCATTGGGTCGCCAGGCAGTTGGCACATTGACGTCCGTCAGGCCTTTCACACACCTATGAGCCGCTTGCCTTACACTGCGCGCCTATGACCAACATCCCCCATACCCAAATCGCCGAACCTGCCGTCACCTGCTCCACCTGCGCCGCGTGCTGCTGCCAGCTGGAAGTCATGCTGATCACCGACACCGGCGTGCCCGATCGCTTTATCGATACCGACGATTGGGGCGGCGAAGTCATGCTGCGCCTGGATGACGGCTGGTGCGCGGCGCTGGACCGCGACACGATGATGTGCACGATTTACGAGAAGCGGCCGCTGATCTGCCGGGAATTCGAGATGGGCGCGCCGGAGTGCATCGATGAGCGCCAGGGGATTGCGACGGTGTATCGCTGATTTCGGAACCAATGAGTAGCCAATGTGGGAGCGGGCTNNCTGATATACCGCTTTCGCGAGCAAGCCCGCTCCCACAATGGTTTTGCAGTGTGCTTAAAAAACTACAACGGCAGCGTGTAGTGCAGCGAATAACTCTCTACACCATCGTTATTGCTGCTGATCCCGGCATTGGAGTAATGGGTGGCCCGAATCCCCACTTCACTGCCACCGACAAAGCGCAAGCCAAAGCCCAGCCGGTCTTCAAACTGGAAAGCCTGGCCGATATTGTTGTCTTCTACCCGCGTGCGGGAGAACACGGCCACACCCACGCCGGCCTCGATGTACGGCTTCACCCTCTCCCCGGCAAACTCATACACAAACACGGGTGAGAACGACAGGCTGCTGACGCTGGCCCGCTTGTCACCGTCCCAGTAGGTGTAGGCGCCGCTCCAGTACCCGGTCACGCGCCCCGTATCGGTCTGCCACCAGCTTTTATCCCAGTCCGAGGTCAGCCCCAACCGATAGGTCATGGTCGAATCGCTCGTACTTCCCACCCCAAGTTCCAGGCCTGCCGCCTGTGCGGAAAAAGAGTGCCCCAACATTGCGGCCGCAATCGCAGCCAAACAGAACAAGCGCTTCATAGAGAAACATCCCTTCCGAACGAAGTTGTATGATTTTGTACCGGCTAACTTGCTATAGAAGCTGCCGTATAGCCAGAAGTTCAGCGGATAAAGGCGTTATTTCACGTTTTTTTCACACGCCAAAACTACGCACAACTCCGGGAGATTTCCATAGAGTCGGTAGGATATTTCTTAGATGCTGCGGATCGCCGCTGGTCCAGAACTGTACAGGCGGCGGATTGCCAGTGGCCAGCAGTTCGCGATCACTCAAAAGACGTTGCAATTGACGCGCTACTGCCGCCCCGGTGTCGATCAAAATGATCGTCGGCGGGAGCATCTCGGCGAGCAGGGGCTTGAGGAACGGGTAGTGGGTGCAACCGAGGATGATGGTGTCGCAACCGGCCGCAATCAGCGGCTCCACGTAGCCTTGCAACAGCAGGCGCAGGGCCGGGCTGTCCAGGTCGCCGGTTTCGATCAGCTCCACCAGGCCCGGGCAGGGTTGGGTGATCACCCGCACATCGGTGGCGAAGCGGTCGAGCAAGGCGGCGAACTTGGCGCTTTGCAGGGTGCCGGTGGTCGCCAGCACGCCGACGACGCCACTGCGGGTCGCGGCAGCCGCGGGTTTGACTGCCGGTTCCATGCCCACCAATGGCCAGTCGGGATAGTCCTGGCGCAAATCGGCAACCGCCGCAACGGTCGCCGTGTTGCAGGCAATCACAAACGCTTTGGCGCCCTTCTCACGGAAGAACGCCGCCACCTGTCGCGAACGATCGAGGATGAACGCCGGGGTTTTCTCGCCGTAGGGGATATTCCCGCCATCCGCCACGTACAGCAGCGACTCATGGGGCAGCAGACGCTGGATTTCGTCCAGCACCGACAGGCCGCCGACACCGGAGTCGAACACACCAATCGGCGCATCC
Source organism: Pseudomonas sp. 21615526 (assembly GCF_013386245.1). NCBI lineage: Bacteria > Pseudomonadati > Pseudomonadota > Gammaproteobacteria > Pseudomonadales > Pseudomonadaceae > Pseudomonas > Pseudomonas sp. 21615526. Next base: position 13,891 of record NZ_JACAOM010000068.1, read on the forward strand.
TTAACCATGTTGGCTACCGCAGACGCTGCAGCCGGGATCGCGCTTGACCCGCAACTCGCGAAAACGCGTGGTCAGGGCGTCGATCAACAACAGCCGCCCCACCAACGGCTCGCCGAAACCGGCCAGCAATTTCAAGGCTTCCAGGGCTTGCAGGCTGCCGACCAAACCCACCAGCGGGCCGATGACGCCGGCTTCGCTGCAGGTCAGTTCTGCGTCGCTGCCGTGCCCGTATAAACAGTGGTAGCAGGGGCTTTCGGCGCGACGAGGGTCGAACACCGACAGCTGGCCTTCGAGGCGAATCGCCGCACCGCTCACCAAAGGCTTGCCGGCAGCGACACACGCAGCGTTGACCGCTTCGCGGGTGGAGAAGTTGTCGCTGCAATCCAGTACCACATCGACCACCGCCACGGCGGCCGCGAGGGAATCCTCATCCAGCGCGCTGCGATGGGCAACCAGCTGTATTTGAGGATTGATCGCGCCCAGGCGGCGAATCGCCGAGTCGACCTTGCTCAGGCCGACGCTGTCGGTGTCGTGAATGATCTGGCGTTGCAGGTTGGTCAGGTCGACAGTGTCGAAATCCGCCAAATGCAGCTCACCCACACCCGCCGCCGCCAGGTACAGCGCCACCGGCGAACCGAGGCCACCCAGGCCGACGATCAGCGCGCGGCTGTTTTTCAGGCGCAACTGGCCTTCGATGTCGACATGCTGCAACAGAATCTGCCGGCTATAGCGCAACAGCTCCTGGTCGTTCATCACGGGCGGCGTCCCAACGTGATGCGTTCGTGGCCGCCCAGGTCGATGCGGCTGTGGACTTCTTCAAAGCCTTCCCCCAGCAGCAGGTCGCGCACGGCGGGCGCCTGGTCGTAACCGTGTTCCAGCAGCAACCAACCTGCGGCGTCGAGGTGCGCAGGTGCCTGGGCGATGATCAGCCGCAGGTCGTCCAGGCCGTCATGCCCGGATACCAGCGCGCTGGCCGGTTCAAAGCGCACGTCACCGGCCACCAGGTGCGGGTCGGTGTCGGCTATATAAGGTGGGTTGCTGATGATCAGGTTGTAAGTGTGGCCTTCGAGGGCACTGAACCAATGGCTGTTCAGCACCGTGGCGTTGTTCAGGTGCAGGCGCTGGCGGTTGCGTTCGGCCAGGGCCACGGCTTCCAGCACGCGGTCGACCGCCGTCACTTGCCAGGCCGGGCGTTCGCTGGCCAGGGCCAGGGCAATCGCGCCGCTGCCGGTGCCCAGGTCCAGGACCTTGGCCGGTGTGGCAGGCAGCAATTCCAGGGCGGCTTCCACCAGCATCTCGGTTTCCGGACGCGGGATCAGCGTGTGCGGTGCCACTTCCAGGTCGAGCTTCCAGAAGCCTTGCTGGCCGAGGATGTAGGCCACGGGCTCGCCGGCACGACGGCGTTGCAGGTAGTCGGCAAAGGTCAGCGCGTGTTCACTGCTGACGATTTTTTCCGGCCAGGTGTGCAGGTAGCTGCGGGACTTGCCCAAGGCGGCGGCCAGCAACAATTCCACGTCCAGGCGCGCAGTCGGCGAGTCCGGCAGGTCGGCGGCGCGTAACAAACTGGCAATAATGGTCATTTATTCACCTATCGCCGCAAGCTGGTCGGCCTGGTATTCGGCCAACAACGGCTCGATTACCGCATCGACGCCACCGGCGAGGATTTCGTCCAGGGAGTACAGCGTCAGGTTGACGCGGTGGTCGGTGACCCGGCCCTGGGCAAAGTTGTAGGTACGAATGCGCTCGGAACGGTCGCCCGAGCCCACCAGCAACTTACGCTCGCTGGCAATCGCATTGGCGGCGGCGCTGGTCTGCTGGTCATTCAGCTTGGCCGACAGCCAGGACATGGCCCGCGCACGGTTCTTGTGTTGGGAACGTTCTTCCTGGCACTCCACCACGATGCCCGAAGGCAAGTGAGTGATACGGATCGCCGAGTCGGTCTTGTTGACGTGCTGGCCACCGGCGCCCGATGAGCGGTAGGTGTCGACCCGCAGGTCTGCCGGGTTGATCTCGATGGCTTCCTGCTCGTCGGGCTCGGGCAACACGGCCACGGTGCACGCGGAGGTGTGGATACGGCCCTGGGATTCCGTGGCCGGCACCCGCTGCACGCGGTGCACGCCGGATTCGAACTTCAGTTTGCCGTAGACATTCTCGCCCTCAACCCGGGCGATGACTTCTTTATAGCCGCCGTGTTCGCCTTCGTTCTCGGACAAAATCTCCACACGCCAGCCGCGACGCTCGGCATAGCGCGAATACATGCGGAACAGGTCGCCGGAGAAAATCGCCGCTTCGTCACCGCCGGTGCCGGCGCGGATTTCAAGGAATACGTTGCGCCCGTCGTTCGGGTCCTTGGGCAACAGCATGCGTTGCAGGTCGCCTTCCAGTTCGATCAGCTTGTCCTTGGCCTCTCGCACTTCTTCAACGGCCATTTCGCGCATGTCCGGGTCGCTGTCCTTGAGCAGCGCCTGGGCGCCCTCGAGGTCAGCCTGAACCTTGAGCAACTGTTTATAGGTGCCCACGATCGGCTCAACTTCCGCGTACTCCTTGGAATAGGTGCGGAACTTGGTCTGATCGGAGATGACCTCGCCATCGCCGAGCAAGGCGGTCAGTTCTTCGAAACGGTCCTGAAGGACGTCCAGTTTATTGAGCAGTGACGCTTTCATTGCGGTTTTTTATCCGAAGAGCTTTCTGTCGCGCCCTCACCGAGGGCAAAGAGTTCCTGGGCCATGGCCAGCGCATCGAGGCGGCCTTCGGCGGTAAGCTTTTTCAACTGGACACTGGGAGCATGCAGCAATTTGTTGGTCAGGCCGCGCGCCAACTGCATCAGCACGTCTTCGGCGCTGCTGCCGTTGGCGAGCATACGCTGGGCCTTGATCAATTCCTCGTCCCGCAGGCGTTCGCCTTGCTGACGGTAGGCCTTGAGCACGTCCACTGCCGCCAGTTCACGCAGGCGCACCATGAAATCGTCGGCACCGGTGCTGACCATTTCCTCGGCAGCCTGGGCAGCGCCCTGGCGACTCTTGAGGTTTTCGGCGACCACTTCGTGCAGGTCGTCGACGCTGTAGAGGTAAACGTCGTCCAACTCGCCGACTTCAGGCTCGATATCCCGGGGAACGGCGATATCCACCATGAAGATCGGCTTGTGCTTGCGCAGTTTCAGGGCGCTTTCCACCGCGCCCTTGCCGAGGATCGGCAACTGGCTGGCAGTAGAACTGATAACGATGTCGCTGCGCACCAGCTCGGCCGGGATGTCGGAGAGCAACACCGCGTGGGCACCGAACTGCTCGGCCAGGATGCTGGCGCGCTCCAGGGTACGGTTGGCGACGACGATGCGCTTTACGCCCAGCTCGTGCAGGTGGCGGGCGACCAGGGTGATGGTCTCGCCGGCGCCGATCAGCAGGGCCTGGCTGCGCTGCAAGTCACTGAAAATCTGTTTGGCCAGGCTGACGGCGGCAAACGCCACGGACACCGGGTTTTCACCGATGGCGGTGTCGGTGCGCACCTGCTTGGCGGAGTTGAAGGTGGCCTGGAACAGGCGCCCCAGCAGCGGGCCGATGGTGCCGGCCTCGCGGGCCACGGCGTAGGCGGACTTCATCTGGCCGAGAATCTGCGGTTCGCCCAACACCAGCGAATCCAGCCCGGAGGCGACGCGCATCATGTGACGAACTGCCGCATCCTCTTCGTGCACATATGAGCTTTGGCGCAGCTCATCGAGGCTCAAATGGTGGTAATCGGCCAGCCAGCGCAGCACCACATCCGCTGAAAGATGTTCCTGCTCTATATAGAGCTCGCTGCGATTACAGGTCGAAAGGATCGCAGCTTCGCGACTGTCGGTGAGCCGGCAGAGCTGCTGCAAGGCCTCAACCAACTGCTCGGGAGTAAAAGCCACGCGCTCGCGGACGTCTACAGAAGCAGTCTTGTGGTTAATACCGAGTGCAAGGAAGGCCATTCAATATCGCTGATGATGTCGGGAAGCCGACAATTGTCCTACTTCGAATGATTCAGAACAACCACCGTAGGCTATTGTCCTAGTAGCTTACGCCTATAAAGGCCATCTGTAGGAGCGAGCTTGCTCGCGATGGTCGTTAACGATAACGCTGGCTTACGGGATAAAACGCGTTGTCCTCTGGTTCTTCGCGAGCAAGCTCGCTCCTACACGGTTATGTTTGGCCGAAGGCTTGTGTCATGATGATCCGACCGCAGGTTAGTCGTCCTCTTCCTATATGAATAGATCTTCCGCGTTGCTCCTTGCTTTTGTCTTTCTCAGCGGCTGCCAGGCCATGGCACCCGTGTCGCCGGACGGTACGCCGCCGGTAGAAGACAGCACCCCCGCCCCTGAAAAGCCCAAGGTTTATTCCTCGTTCAGTGAAGAGACGATCTTCAGCCTGCTGAGCGCGGAGCTGGCCGGCCAGCGCAATCGTTTCGACATTGCCCTGGATAACTACGTGACCCAGGCCATCAATACTCAGGATCCGGGGATTTCGGAGCGGGCGTTTCGCATCGCCGAGTACCTGGGCGCCGATCAGGCGGCCCTGGACTCCTCGCTGATCTGGGCGAAAAACGCCCCGGACGATCTCGAGGCGCAACGGGCAGCGGCCATTCAACTGGCCCGCGCCGGACGCTATGACGACTCCATGGTGTATATGGAGAAGGTCCTGCAGGGCAAGGGCGACACGCATTTCGACTTCCTCGCGCTGTCGGCCGCCGACACCGATCAGGACACCCGCAACGGCCTGATGAAGAGTTTCGACCGCCTGCTGCAAAAACACCCGAACAACAGCCAGCTGATTTTCGGCAAGGCGCTGTTGTTGCAACAGGATGATGAGCCCGAGGCTGCGCTGAAGCTGCTGGAGCAACACCCGCCGGAAGAGGGCGAGATCGCGCCGATCCTGCTGCGCGCCCGCCTGCTGCAAAACCTCAACCGCGGCAAGGAAGCGATTCCGCTGCTGGAAAAAAGCATCAAGAAGTACCCGGGCGACAAGCGCCTGCTGCTGACCTATGCCCGCATGCTGGTCGAACAGGACCGCATGGAAGACGCCAAGGTGCAGTTCGCCAACCTCGTGCAGCAATACCCGGACGATGACGAATTGCGCTACTCCCTGGCGCTGGTGTGCCTGGAAGCCAAGGCCTGGGATGAGGCCAAGGGTTACCTGGAAGACCTGATCGCCCGCGAGAGCCACGTGGATTCGGCGCACCTGAACCTGGGCCGCATCGCTGAAGAGCGTAACGACCCGCAGGCTGCATTGCTTGAATACGCTCAGGTCGGCGCCGGCAATGACTACCTGCCGGCGCAACTGCGCCAGGCCGATATCCTGATGAACAACGGCCGTACCGACGAGGCGGAAAAACGCCTGGCTGCGGCACGGGATGCCGAACCGGACTACGCGATCCAGCTGTACCTGATCCAGGCCGAGACCTTGTCGGCCAACAAGCAGGGCGATCGCGCCTGGAAAATCCTCCAGCAAGCCTTGCTGCAGTATCCGGACGACTTGAATCTGCTGTACACCCGCGCCATGCAGGCGGAAAAACGCAATGACCTGGCGCAGATGGAAAAAGACCTGCGCCTTATCATCAAGCGCGACCCGGACAATGCCATGGCACTGAACGCCCTGGGTTACACCTTGTCCGACCGTACAACGCGTTACGCCGAAGCCAAGGAGCTGATTGAAAAGGCTCACCAGCTCAACCCGGAAGACCCGGCCGTACTCGACAGCCTCGGCTGGGTGAATTACCGCCTGGGCAACCTGGACGAAGCCGAACGCTTGCTGCGCCAGGCGCTGGAGCGCTTCCCCGACCAGGAAGTCGCCGCACACCTGGGCGAAGTGCTCTGGGCCAATGGCAAGCAGCGTGAAGCGCGACAAATCTGGGAGAAGTTCCTCAAGGAACAGCCCGAAAGCCCAATCCTGCGCAGCACCATCAAGCGCCTGACCGGATCCGAGACCCTTTAATTTTATGTTTTTGCGCCACGTTATCGTTTTCAGCTTTATTGCCCTGCTTGCCGGCTGTTCCGGTCTTGGCACCCGTGAATCTGTGGAAGGCCCGGGCAACCCGGCGCAGTGGCAGCAGCACAAGGATCAACTGAGCAGCCTTGATGGCTGGCAGATCGAGGGCAAGGTGGGCATTCGCGCCCCGAAAGATTCGGGCAGCGGCACCTTGTTCTGGCTGCAACGCCAGGACTATTACGACATTCGCCTGTCTGGCCCGCTGGGCCGCGGTGCGGCTCGCCTGACCGGCCGGCCGGGGCAAGTCAGCCTGGAAGTGGCCAATCAGGGCCGCTATGAAGCGCCAACGCCGGAAGCCCTGCTGGAAGAACAGATGGGCTGGAAACTCCCCGTATCGCACTTGGTGTGGTGGGTACGCGGTCTTCCTGCGCCAGACAGCAAGAGCCGCCTGAGCCTCAATGGCGACAGCCGCCTGGCTTCGCTGGAACAGGATGGCTGGCAGGTCGAATACCTGAGCTATGTGCAACAGAACGGTTACTGGCTGCCCGAGCGCATCAAGCTGCATGGCACCGACCTTGACGTCACGCTGGTGATCAAGGACTGGCAACCGCGCAAGCTGGGGCAGTGAGATGAACGAGCAACGCCTGACCCTGCCCTCCCCGGCCAAACTGAATTTGATGCTGCACATTCTCGGTCGCCGTGAAGACGGCTATCACGAGTTGCAGACGATTTTTCAATTTCTCGACTACGGCGATGAGCTGACCTTCGCCGTTCGCGATGACGGCGTGATCCAGTTGCACACCGAATTCGACGGCGTGCCTCACGACAGCAACCTGATTGTGAAGGCCGCGAAACAACTCCAGGAACAATCCGGTTGCCCATTGGGCATCGACATCTGGATCGAAAAAATCCTGCCCATGGGCGGCGGCATCGGTGGCGGCAGCTCAAATGCCGCAACGACATTGCTCGGCCTGAATCACTTGTGGCAACTGGGTTGGGACCACGATCGCCTGGCGGCGCTGGGCCTGACACTGGGCGCGGACGTCCCGGTTTTCGTGCGTGGGCACGCCGCTTTTGCCGAAGGCGTGGGGGAGAAACTCACCCCTGTAGACCCCGAAGAGCCGTGGTATGTCGTGCTTGTTCCGCAAGTATCTGTAAGTACAGCAGAAATTTTTTCAGATCCACTGTTGACACGTAACTCTCCTCCCATTAAAGTGCGCCCCGTTCCCAAGGGAAACAGTCGAAATGACTGCTTACCGGTTGTAGCAAGGCGTTATCCAGATGTACGTAACGCTTTGAATTTGTTAGGTAATTTTACCGAAGCAAAATTAACCGGAACTGGAAGTTGTGTGTTTGGGGGCTTCCCAAGCAAAGCTGAAGCTGATAAAGTCTCGGCCCTTCTTACAGAGACCCTTACAGGGTTTGTAGCAAAGGGAAGCAACGTTTCGATGTTGCATCGCAAGCTGCAAAGTCTGCTCTAAAGGAACCGAGTACTGGGTACTCGTTGCAACAGATACAGGGGCGTCGCCAAGCGGTAAGGCAGCAGGTTTTGATCCTGCCATGCGTTGGTTCGAATCCAGCCGCCCCTGCCATTTTCTATACTCATCCAGGTTACCCTCAGCCTCTAGGTACTGCGCGTGTCCAAGATGATGGTCTTTACGGGGAATGCTAACCCCGATCTGGCTCGGCGTGTTGTACGTCAGCTGCATATCCCTCTCGGTGACATCTCTGTCGGTAAATTCTCCGACGGCGAAATTACAGCCGAGATCAATGAAAACGTCCGCGGTAAAGATGTCTTCATTATTCAGCCGACTTGCGCTCCGACCAACGATAACCTGATGGAACTCGTCGTGATGGCTGATGCCTTCCGCCGCTCCTCAGCGACTCGAATCACAGCTGTAATCCCTTACTTTGGTTATGCCCGTCAGGATCGCCGTCCGCGTTCCGCACGTGTGGCTATCAGCGCGAAAGTCGTTGCTGACATGCTGACCGTGGTAGGTATCGACCGTGTTCTCACGGTTGACCTGCACGCTGACCAAATCCAGGGGTTCTTCGATATTCCGGTAGATAACATCTACGGCTCCCCCGTCCTGGTGGATGACATCGAAGACCAGCGCTTTGAAAACCTGATGATCGTGTCCCCGGACATTGGTGGCGTCGTGCGTGCACGGGCTGTTGCCAAATCCCTGGGCGTGGATCTCGGGATCATCGACAAACGCCGCGAGAAAGCCAATCACTCTGAAGTGATGCATATCATCGGTGATGTCGAAGGGCGTACCTGTATTCTGGTTGATGACATGGTCGACACCGCCGGCACCCTGTGCCACGCGGCGAAAGCCTTGAAAGAGCACGGTGCAGCAAAAGTCTTCGCCTACTGCACACACCCTGTGCTGTCGGGCCGAGCGATCGAGAACATCGAGAACTCAATGCTGGACGAACTGGTGGTGACTAACACCATCCCGTTGTCCGCTGCCGCTCAAGCCTGTTCGCGTATCCGTCAACTGGATATCGCACCGGTAGTTGCCGAAGCGGTTCGCCGCATCAGCAACGAAGAATCGATCAGCGCGATGTTCCGTTAAGGGTCAAACCTTAGCAGCATCAACCTGACGAAAAGCGCCCCGCCCCAGCATTCTGTTGGGGCGGGGCTTTTTTGCCCATATCGCCTTTAGCGCTGGTCGCAAACGCTAGGGCGAATGTGGTTATTTTGGAGATACAACATGAACGATTTTACTTTGAATGCTGAACTGCGTTCCGACCTGGGGAAAGGTGCGAGCCGCCGCCTGCGTCGTCTCGCAAGCCTGGTTCCAGCTGTAGTTTACGGTGGCGAAAAAGCCCCTGAATCCATCAGCATGCTGGCTAAAGAAATCGCCAAACTGCTCGAAAACGACGCGGCTTACAGCCACATCATCGAGCTGAACGTTGGCGGCACCAAGCAGAACGTCATCATCAAGGCACTGCAACGTCACCCAGCTAAAGGCCACGTGCTGCACGCTGACTTCGTACGCGTAGTAGCTGGTCAGAAACTGACCGCTATCGTGCCTGTGCACTTCGTTGGTGAAGAAGCTCCGGTCAAGAAAGGCGGCGAAGTTTCGCACGTTATCGCCGAGATCGAAGTGACCTGCCTGCCGAAAGACCTGCCTGAGTTCATCGAAGTCGACCTGTCGGCTCTGGAAATCGGCGCAATCGTTCACCTGTCCGACCTCAAGGCTCCTAAAGGCGTTGAGTTCGTTGCACTGGCTCACGGTGACGACAAAGCTGTTGCAAACGTACACGCTCCACGCGTTGCACCAGAAGCTGAAGAAGGCGCTGCAGAGTAATTCACTCTGTAATGCCGGAGCTTGAGGAAACATCGCGGACCGGAACGTAGCGAGAAAGCGGGCGAGAATGCGAAGTTGGCCTCTAACGGTTAATGAGTTTTTGTCGTCCACTTTCGCCGCACCAACGGCGATGTTATCCACAACTCCAAAGGAAGGGCCCCTGTCGTGACTGCCATTAAACTGATCGTTGGCCTGGGAAATCCAGGCGCCGAATACGAACAGACCCGGCATAACGCGGGGGCCCTTTTTGTTGAGCGTATCGCCCACGCCCAAGGCGTCAATCTTGTGGCCGATCGCAAATATTTTGGCCTGACCGGACGCTTTTCGCATCAGGGTCAGGATGTTCGTCTGTTGATTCCCACCACCTACATGAACCGCAGCGGCCAGGCTGTCGCGGCGCTTGCGGGCTTCTTCCGGATCAAACCCGAAGAAATCCTGGTGGCCCATGACGAACTAGACCTGCCACCCGGCGTTGCCAAGCTCAAGCAAGGCGGCGGCCATGGCGGGCATAATGGCCTGCGCGACATCATCGCGCAGTTGGGCAATCAGAATACGTTCTACCGCTTGCGGCTTGGCATTGGCCACCCGGGCGTTGCCAGTATGGTTTCAAATTTCGTCCTGGGTCGTGCGCCACGCGCCGAACAGGAAAAACTCGATGCCAGCATCGATTTTGCCCTCGGCGTGCTGCCGGATATCTTCGCCGGTGAATGGAACCGTGCGATGAAAAACCTGCACAGCCAGAAGGCCTGACTCTTTACCCGAGGGGAAACACCATGGGATTCAATTGCGGCATCGTCGGCCTACCTAACGTCGGCAAGTCCACCCTGTTCAACGCCCTGACCAAATCCGGTATTGCGGCGGAGAACTTCCCCTTCTGCACCATCGAACCGAACACCGGTATCGTGCCGATGCCCGATACACGCCTGGACGCCCTGGCGGCCATCGTGAATCCAAAGCGCATCCTGCCGACCACCATGGAGTTCGTCGACATCGCGGGCCTGGTAGCCGGCGCGTCGAAAGGTGAAGGCCTGGGCAACAAGTTCCTCGCCAACATCCGCGAGACCGATGCCATCGCCCACGTGGTCCGCTGCTTCGAAGACGAGAACGTGATTCACGTCTCCAACAGCGTCGACCCGAAACGCGACATCGAGATCATCGACCTGGAACTGATCTTCGCCGACCTCGACAGCTGCGAGAAGCAACTGCAAAAGGTCACGCGTAACGCCAAGGGCGGCGACAAGGACGCAGTGGTCCAGAAAGCCTTGCTGGAGCAGTTGATTGCCCACTTCACCCTGGGCAAGCCGGCACGCAGCCTGATGAAGAACATGAGCACCGACGAAAAGGCGGTGATCAAGGGCTTCCACCTGCTGACTACCAAGCCGGTGATGTACATCGCCAACGTGGCTGAAGACGGTTTCGAGAACAACCCGCTGCTCGACGTGGTCCTGGCCATTGCCGAAGAAGAAGGCGCGATGGTTGTTCCGGTGTGCAACAAGATCGAAGCGGAAATCGCCGAGCTGGAAGACGGCGAAGAGAAAGACATGTTCCTCGAGGCCCTGGGCCTGGAAGAGCCTGGCCTGAACCGCGTGATCCGTGCCGGCTACGAAATGCTGCACCTGCAGACCTACTTCACCGCCGGTGTTGAAGAAGTACGCGCCTGGACCGTCAAGGTCGGTGCCACTGCCCCGCAAGCGGCTGGCGTGATCCACACCGACTTCGAAAAAGGCTTTATCCGCGCCGAAGTCATCGCCTACAACGACTTCATCCAGTTCAAGGGTGAAGCCGGTGCCAAGGAAGCCGGTAAATGGCGCCTGGAAGGCAAGGAATACATCGTCAAGGATGGCGACGTGATGCACTTCCGCTTCAACGTATAAGCTTTACCTGCGGCCTATGCCGCAAAACAAAAAGCCGATGCACTGCATCGGCTTTTTTGTGGGCGATGTTTGCAACTTTCTACAAAGATCGACTTTGAAATATCCCCTGACATCTTAATACGGCAACCCTATAAAACAACCACAGCCCTCAATACGTAAAAATACGCCATTCCTCCCTGACACCCCCGAGTTTAAGATTATTCCGACCCATTATCAGGCAATCACGAGCGAGCGCCCACTTGATAATATTTAACTTAAGATTTTTTGGTTTTTCACACATCACAAACGTCTATTTCGCACTCTCCGACAGAATGACAAATCAGCTAAATTCCGTTCTACTTATCCATATCAGCAGGGAAGCCCCTCAGTAAAACAATGAGAAACAATAGGAGCAACAGCGATATGTCGGCCTCCTATCAAAGCACGTTTGAAACGGATGATCCATTTACTGAATGCCCAACCATTGAAGCCACTATCAACAATACTGCGGCTTTAAACATCGACATACTTTTGCTGGGGGAAACCGGCACCGGTAAAGATACCCTGGCCCAACGCATCCACCGCTTATCGGGCCGGCGAGGCAACTTCGTCGCCGTCAACTGTGCTGCAATTCCCGAAAGCCTGGCGGAAAGCCAACTGTTCGGGGTCAACAGCGGCGCCTACACCGGTGCGATGCAATCACGGGCAGGCTTTGTCGAAGCCGCACACTTGGGTACCTTGTACCTCGACGAAATAGACAGCATGCCCCTCACCCTGCAAGCCAAACTGCTGCGGGTACTGGAGTCCCGGGGCGTTGAGCGATTGGGTTCCACCCGCTTTATCCCGGTGGACATGCGCGTTATCGCGTCCGCCCAGCATTCGCTGCACGAAATGGTCGAGCAAGGATTGTTCAGGCGCGACCTGTATTTTCGCCTGAACGTAATCAGCATCAGCCTCCCTCCCCTGCGCGAACGTCGCGAGCAGATTATCCCCTTGTTCCTGAACATCGTGCGCCAGGAAGCCGAGTACTTTAAATACCCGATACCCCTGGCATCCAGCTCGCTGCTGCAACAATTGCTATGCCATTCCTGGCCGGGCAACGTCCGCGAACTGCGCTCGACAGCCAAGCGCTTTGTGTTGGATCTTCCGCCGCTTTCAGAGTCGATGAGGGACCATCAGGACATAGAGATGAACCTCAAGGCGCGGCTACAGCAAATCGAGAAATCGCTGATTGAAGAGTCGCTGCGCCGTCACGGCGGCAACGTGGATGTAGTAGCCGGGGAATTGGGGGTTGCCAAGCGCACGCTGTACTACAGGATGAAACAACTGGATATATCACTCGGCGGAACAGGTTAAACCCAGGACCAGCAGTTTTTCTGGAACTGAAATCTTCATTTAACCACTCAAGGAAAGGCCATCTACATGATCAGCAACTTCGCCGATCGGGCCAGCCATGTGCTTGGTTCATATGCCTGACGGGCAACGATGGGTCTACGTTCGTGGTTAAGCATCAACGCACAAACAAACAAAAAATTTAAATCAAGCAACTCAGAGGTGATGTTATGAGTAAAATCGATGTTAACGAGCGGGTTACTGCCAGCAGTCTTGGTGGCGGAGACAATTCCGATATCGAAGCGGCAAAAAAAGCTGAAATGCGTCGACTAAAAATAGAGGAGGTTAAAAACGAAATAATGACAAAAGAACTCGAAAACATAGGCAAACTAAGGTTTTAAACCTTTGCTTCCTCTATTAAACATAGAGGAAGCAACCCGTTTGCTAGCATGGCTCATGCTGAACCGTCGAAAAAAACCAACATTACTCCCAAACCAACAAGAACGTTCCTAGCGTCTTGCCGGAGGTTTACATGCGCGTGCTCGCTGACGACTTCACAGAACGCCCGGTTTCACGAACGGTTGAATCACGAGGTATTGATACCTCTGCTTCCGACATGAATTTTTTCCAAGCCAGCCTGGTTGATCGCGCGTCTTCCCCGGGTAGCCAAAATTCAATGGTCGGTACGAACGCGCTATCCGAACAGTCTTCTCATTTAACGAGGCTATCAAAACGTGCGACCAAAGGTTTGCGTGACCTGAGCCTTAATAAAAAATCAACGGAAATGCATCAAATTGCCAAGTCACTTTCAGACGCCCATCGGGAGCTGTCCATGTCAGTCAAGGTCATCAGCAAAACCGTGCAATGTTGCGAGAAAATAACCAACCTTCAGTAGGTAAGTCATGCTCCGCTGGATCACCACCCCATTAGTTTTATCATTGGCATTGCTGCTGGCCGGTTGCGGTGAAAAAGTAGAACTCCATAGCCGACTGTCCGAACAGGAGGCTAATGAGGTTGTTGCAGAACTCGCGGATAAACAAATCCGGGCCCAAAAAGTGCCAGCCAAAGACGGCGTTGTTGTGCGCGTCAACGCGTCGGACATCAGCAGGGCGGTCCGGACGCTCGAGGCCGCTGGCCTGCCCAAACTGGCCCGGTCGACCCTGGGCGATATCTTCCGTAAAGAAGGCGTTATCTCAACACCGCTGGAAGAACGTGCCCGCTATATCTATGCATTGTCTCAGGAGCTGGAGGCAACCTTGTCGAACATCGACGGGGTCATCGTCGCTCGAGTCCATGTCGTGCTCCCCGAACGGATTGCCCCGGGTGAACCCGTACAACCGGCATCAGCCTCGGTGTTCATCAAACACGATCCACGACTTGAGCCTGATAATATCCGCCCCCGAGTACGCAGGATGGTGGCCAGCAGTATCCCCGGCATGGCAGCCGCTGTAGAAAACACTCAAAAATTAACCGTAGTGTTTGTCCCCGCCGCGGCGTATCTGGAGCAGCAACGTCTGACCTATTTTGGTCCGTTCCTGGTTCAGGATAACGATCTCGGTTTCTGGCGCATGAGTCTTACCGTATTGCTCATCATATTGACGCTTGCGGGGGCTGGCGCGTTTATCTGGCGCAAACGGGGAGTGAATCAACAACACGACTCATCTGTCGTACCGGCTCATGCCTCACTAAACCCGTCTGTTCATGAGTAATCAGCTGGCGTGGGTTCGATGGTGGGCCCGCCCATGGGAAACGCCAGCGTGTGACTGGGAGGTCCTCAGACCATATATCGCCTCGACCGATCTATGTCGCAGCCGGCATGAACGAGTGAGCACCGCACTGGCCATCACCCCCTGCCTGCCACCCTCACCCTCCCCTGCCTTGCTGCACCTGGTGCAAGCCTCCCCACCACAACGCGACCGCATGCTGACGCTGATCGGCAGTGTCTGCCAGCCTGTACGCGACCACTTGCTGGAGGAGGATGAATACCTCTGGTGTCAGCGCCTTGCCAAAGCGCTCCCTGCGGACTCACGGGTACTGAACACAGACGATCCTCTGCAGTACCTGCGCGCCTGGGTTGAGCCTGCGGTATGGCAACGCCTACGACTTGGCTTTGCGAATCAACGGGTAGTCGACCTGGAGAAATATTCCAACCTGCCCGACCGTCATGGTCGGCTGGATACTCTGTGGCGAGCCGTCATCTGGCGAGCTACCGCCATCACGAATGATCACGCGTGGCCCTGATCAGGAGCAAACAACCTGCATGTTATGCCGACGTAAAATTGAGCTGAATAAAGGCCAGGACCTGCCACAAACCCTGATTGCCCGAGAGATGCTTATCGACTGTGCTCAGGCGGGCACATTACTTATTCGCGCCAAAGCCGAAGCGCGCGAACTACTACGCCAGGCCGAAGAGCAGCGCGAAATACTTTACGCAAATGCTTGCCGTGAGTTCTGGGAACGCGCCAACACTCAGTTGCAACGCTGGGAGATTGAACGCCAGGCTATCTGCGACAACATTGAACCCATTGCCGCCTCCATCACCAGCCTGGCCATTCGTAACCTACTGGAGGAAACAGTCTCCCCCCAACGCCTGAGCGTCCTGCTAAAGCAATTACTGGCCACCCAGGTCCCGCGAATCGAAGCCACTTTGCTCTGCAATCCATTGGACCGTAAAAACGTAGACCAGTGGCTGAGCAGGCACACAGACCTTCCCTGGACACTGCGCACCGAGGAGAACATCGCACCTCAAATGCTCATTCTGGAAACGCCCGAAGGTGGATTTCGGATCGACTGGGATTCGATGGTGGAAACCCTATGGAATTCCGGCACGTCGGGTTCAACCCAATAACACGCAGGGGCTGCGGTTCAACGAGCGCTGACGTTTAACGAAATACCCGTGGAACTGGAATCACGCGTCGAGCCACACAGGACGTAACATCCTCTGGAGCAAAACCAATGAGCTTTGATTATCGCCTGCAAGCGAATCTCTACAGGCAACTGGAAAATTCGCAAAAGCGCTTTGAAAAGATAGAACGCGATGGATTGAACAACGACGAAGCCCTGGCGGCAATGAATGACGAAAAAGTCTTCCTCGCGGCCACGTTATCAGCCAGTTCCACCTACACCAATTACATGAGCGAAACAGCCAAGACCGTTATCGAAGGCATACAGTGAGTGGAAGCGTTACTCGGTCGTTGGTTGAGTAGCAGCGAACCGCTGATCACGTTGTTTGAAGATAATGACGAAATCAAGGTGCGGCGCGACCAACAAGCTTTTTTGATCAGTGTTCAACTGACCCACCATCGGGTCGACAAAAGAGCCTTGGAGGCGTGGATGCGCCTCGGACTGGAAAGTCTGAGGCATTTCCAGGGTGCCTTGGCGCAGGAAGCAATGACTGGTCATCTTTGGCTGCTTCAAAAACTCCCTGGCGACTGTGCCCTGCCCCACCTGCTTGGCAAACTCGAAACCCTGCTGAACCAGCGTGATACCTGGCGGGGCATTGTTGCGCACCTTGCCAGCCCAGCCCGGAAACTTAGGCCTACTTCGCTTCGGTCGCTGCGTCACTAAAACAGAGAATTCTCAATGCCTAACAAGATCGACAAGCACATCCGCTTGCGCGTCAATTCGCCTGCCGCCGCCGTAAAGCCTGCCCGTTGGCGCTACCTGATCCTCATGCCCTGGTTGTTGGCGCCCCTGGAAAGCACCCTGGCCGCCGTCCCCAGCGAATGGAAAAACACCGCCTATGCCTATGAGGCCGAACACAAGCCCCTGCGGGATGTGCTGGAAGACTTCGCCCAGACCTTCGGCACCCAACTGCAAATCGACGGCCTCCTCGAAGGCAACGTCAACGGCAAGATACGCGCCAATACCCCACAATCGCTTCTCGACAGGCTCGGCGTAGAGCACCGCTTCCAGTGGTACCTGTACAACAACACGCTGTACGTCAGCACCCTGGACCAACAGGAATCTGCACGCCTGGAGGTCTCCTCCGAGACCATCGCCGACCTCAAGCAGGCCCTCACCGATATAGGCTTGCTCGATAGCCGCTTCGGCTGGGGCGAATTGCCTGAGGACGGCGTCGTACTGGTCTCCGGGCCCAAGCGCTATATCGAACAGATCAAGCAGTTCAGCAGCCAGCGCAAGTCCCCGGATGAAAAGCAGAGCGTCCTCAGCTACCCGCTGAAGTTCGCCAATGCGGCGGACCGCCAGATTGATTATCGCGGCGAGAAACTGACCATCCCAGGCGTTGCCAGCATGCTGCGGGGGCTGCTGGAACCTCGCACGGCCTCGACGCTTTCAGGCATGAGCCCACGCCCTCCCTCTGCCTCCCAACCCTCACCCATAACCCCGGTATTTCCGCGCCTGAGTAACCCGATGCTGGGGCAAATGCTCGGTCAGACGATGAACCCGGGGCCGGCGGACACCGGCATGTCACTCACCCCTCGGGCACCGGTCTCCACCAGCAAAATCCGAGTCGAAGCCGATGTGCGCAACAACGCCATCCTGATCTACGACCTGCCGGAGCGCCAGGCGATGTACCGTGAGCTGATCAGCCAGCTCGACGTAGCCCGCAAGCTGGTGGAAATCGATGCGATCATCCTTGATATCGAGCGCACTCAACTGCGGGAATTCGGGATTAGATGGGGTTTTCAAAACAGCCGTTTCCGGGGTGGCGTGAACATGGCGCCCGGGTCTTCATCACAGCTGTCGATCGAGCACCGTGATCGTTTCAACGCCGATATTCGCGCATTGGAGCAACGTGGCCTGGCGACCATGGTGTCCAACCCGTCGGTGCTTACTTTGGAAAACCAGCCGGCGGTGATCGATTTCAACCGCACCCAATACCTTACCGCCGGCACCGAGACTGCAACCATCCTGCCCATCACGGTCGGCACCAGCTTCCAGGTGGTACCGAGGGTGATCACTACCCGCGGCAATCACCAGATCCACCTGGTGGTGGATATCGAGGACGGTAACTTCGACGAGTCCAACCCCGCGCGCACCAGCCCCGATGTACGCCGCGGCAAAGTCAGCACCCAGGCGGTCATGGCGGAAAAACGTTCGCTGGTGGTCGGTGGCTTCCATGTCACTGAAAGCACCGACAAACAAAGCAAGATCCCTCTGCTGGGAGACATTCCGCTGCTGGGCAAGGCCCTGTTTTCTTCCTCCGAGCGCCAGAACAACCGGCGCGAACGCCTGTTTATCCTGACGCCGCGCGTGATCGGCGATCAGGCTGATCCTTCACGCTACTTGCCCCAGGAGGATCAAGCCGAACTGCAGGCCGCACTCAAGCCATTGGCCCGGCGGTATGCCGAGCATCAACCGGTGATCAAGCGCAGCGACATCACCAGCACCCTGGCTCACCTCGTCAGCGGGCAAGTACCCACGGCCTTCAAGGCCGCGCCCATGCCACTGGGCCTGGACACCTTGTGCAGCACCCGCGAGCTATTGGCCCTGAACACCGAACGCAGCCAATGGTATGCAGGCCCGCAGTTCAATGTGGCCGTGGTGGTGGTACGCAATCAGTTCAACCGTAACGTGCGCATCGATGAAAGAGAATGCAGCAACTCCCAGACCCTGGCCGTCAGCGTCTGGCCACGTGCCTGGCTCAAGCCGGGAGAAGAGGCGGAGGTATTTATCGCCATGCGGCCCGTGGTCAAAGATGAACACATCGGTGTGTCCCGCCCCTCCCTGATC
>NZ_JACAOM010000069.1:0-107075 GCF_013386245.1 Pseudomonas sp. 21615526
GGGTTGGTGATCAGGCGGTAGACGGCCAGTACCAGGTTGTTCGCGACCAACGAATCCGCAGTGGAGAAGAAGCCGAGGTTGCGCATCACGATGCGACGCTCGTCGTCGGTCAGGCCTTCCGGGTTTTTCCACAGGGCGATGTCGGCGGTCATGTTGACCTCTTGCGGCATCCAGTGGTTGGCGCAGCCGTCGAGGTACTTCTGCCAGGCCCAGTCGTACTTGAAAGGTACGAGTTGGTTGAGGTCGGCGCGGCAGTTGATCATGCGCTTTTCGTCAACGGCGACGCGGGCGGCGGAGCCTTCGAGTTCGGCTAGGCCTTCGGCGACGTCGAGTTTGTCGAGGGCGGCCTTGGCGCGCACGATGGCGGCGGAGTCATTGGCGGTGACGGCGCGGGCTTCGATGGCGGCAGCAGCGCCGGCACCGTCGAGGCGGTCCATGTTGGCTTCGGTGGCGTGGCCGGCGTTGGCGCCTTTGGCAACTACTTCGCCGTCTTCTTCTTTGTCGAACTCGTCCCAGCTCAGCATGACGTGTCGTCTCCTGCGTGAGGGCTCTAAGGTGCCCGTGTGAAACCGGATGGTGGGGTGTTCACACGGCCCAAAGGCCGCGGTGGATCTTAAGGAATCGTTTGTTGCAGCTAGCGCACGCATTAAACGGAATCAGGGTTACGGGTGTTCTGCTTGAGGCTTGAGGGGCGGAGCAATGCTTACTGGCTCCAGCGGGGGCCTCAGGTCTGGCTCTTCGTCCCCATGTAAAGGGATATTGCAGGCCCGATTTACCCGCGCATTATAGGGAAAAATTCGACTTTGTGTTGCGGCGGATGGTCTCGGTGAGCGGCCAAAATGGTGGTGTTTGCAGCCAAGGTCCGGGTTTACAAGGCTTTGCCTGGCTTGGATTTTTTTGACGGGCGGTAGGCGTTTGTTTCAGCGCGCCGAACTGGGGCAGATTCGGTCTGGAAATTCTTGCGCCGTTTGGCGCAAGAACGGGTCGCGGGGGGTTACTGGGCTGCGGCTTTGATGCTGGCAAACATCTGCTTGCCAGCCTTGGCGGGGTCCGCGTCTTTATTGCTCATGAAGTTGCTGACCACATCAAACACCGCCCCTTGCACCGCCTGGGACGTGGACATGTTGAAAGCCATGCTCGGCTCCAGCGTGCCGGCGTTCTCGGCTTCGGCGAAGTCCTTGGCGGAAGCTTGGGCACAGCTGTCGAACTGGCTCATGTCCAGGCCCTTGATCACCGGGATGGAGCCTTTGTTCTGGTTGAACACGCTCTGGAATTGCGGCTCCAGGGCGATCTTGGCCAGGTCGTCGCGAGCCGCGTTGTTGCCCGGCGTATCATTTTTACTGGACGGTTTGAACATGGCCAGTGAGTCGATGGTGTAGCTATAAATGCCTTGTGAGCCGGGGAAGGGCACGCATTCATAATCGGCCCCGGCTTTTTTACCCGCCGCGGTCCACTCACTCTTGGCCCAGTCCCCCATGATTTGCATGCCGGCCTGGCCATTGATGACTTTGGCGGTTTCCATGTTCCAGTCCTGGCCTGCGCCGTTGGGGTCCATGTAGGTCTTCAGCTTGCGCAGCGCGACGAAGACTTCGGTCATTTTGGGGCCGGTGAAGGTGGCTTCGTCGTTGTCGATAAAGGCTTTCTGGAAGCCATCGGCGCCCAGGATGCTGAGCACCAGGCCTTCAAATACGGTGGTGTCCTGCCAGGGTTGGCCGCCGTGGGCGATGGCGATGAAGCCGGCGGCCTTGAGTTTGTCGCCGGCGGCGTAGAGTTCTTCCAGGGTGGCCGGGGCTTTGGACACGCCGGCTTTCTTGAGCACCTCGGGGTTGATCCATAACCAGTTGATGCGGTGGATGTTGAGCGGTACGGCGACGTAGTGGTCGTCGAACTTCATCAGTTGCGCAATGCTTTCGGGCAGCAGGCTGTCCCAGTGATTGGCCTTGGCGACGTTGTCGACGCTGGTCAGCAGGCCCAGCTTGCCCCACTCCTGAATGTCCGGAGCTTTGATCTGCGCGGCAGAGGGCGGGTTGCCGGAGACGGCGCGGCTCTTGAGGACGGTCATGGCAGCAGCGCCACCGCCGCCGGCCACGGCACTGTTTTGCCAGATGAAGCCGTCTTTCTCGATCAGTTGTTGCAGCACCTGTACAGACTTGGCTTCCCCGCCCGAGGTCCAGTAGTGGACGACTTCAACAGTGCCTTTGCTGTCGGCTGCGTGAGCGGCGAACGTGCAAAGGCTGGCGAGGGAGATGGCAACGGCAAGGCGATGGGGGATTTTCATGTGGGATAACCCTTTTTGTTGTTTTGGGGAGCGGTGCTTATTCCAGCCCCAGCCCTTTGCGGCCGAGGGTGTTCAGTTGCGGCGTCATGAAGCGGTCTTTCCACTCTTTCTCGTAGTCCTCCCGGGCGAAATCATCCGGTGAGGCCCCTTGCTCGAACGCCCTGAGCACATCCTTGGCGTACCGCAGGTTTTTCGGGCACATGGGCGCGGCGGGCACGTACATCACGTTGCCCCAGCCCTGTTGATTTTCGACGGGGGCGACGCTGTGGATCACGTCGCAGTGCCACCACACCGAATCGCCGGCCTGCACGTCCGGAATCGGGGTCATGCCCTGGACCAGCAGCGGGTGCCATTTCTCTGAAACTGGCAGCACCTTGCCCGGCGCAACGCCGCACAGCTCATCTTCGGGGACATCGTCCAGCAGCGGGCGCAGCAGCATGTAGGCCATGGCCTTGGGGATCGGCAAGGTATGCAGCACGCCCTGGTCGGCCTGCATGTCGCACAGTGCGGTCCAGCCCTGGAAGGTGCGGAAGGCCGAGCATTTCACCGTGTCCTTGTAGGCGTATTCATCGACTTCGGTGCGATGGGCGGCGTCCCAGGGGTCGTAGGACTTGAAGTCGTTGCGGTAGATCTTGTCGAACACCTTGAGGTAGGCGGGGTGCAGCCAGCGTTCCAGGGCGCCCGAGTCGGTGTGCGGGCCAAGCCCTTTGGAGCTGGTGCCCGGTGGGCGGCGGCGGACGCGGTCGGGGTATAGCGCATTGATGTCTGGGTCGAACCATTGCCGGCCTTGGGAATCGTAGGTCCACAGGCGATTCAGGAACGACTGCGCGGCGCCCATGCGCTCGTGTTGGCGCAGTTGCATCTGGGCGTCGGACCAATAGATCGGGAATATCTCCGGGCGCGAGGCTTCGAGGTTACCGAAGAAATTGTCGGCCGGGCCGCGATACACCTCGTCGAAATGGTTGTGGTCGAGGTAGTCCAGCAGGCTCTTGTCCCACGCGAGCACCTGTTCCCTGGGGAAGTGGTTGCGGATCACCAGGCAGCCCCTGCGCTTGATGATTGCCCGTTGTGCTTCGGTGACCTGGCCGTTGGCGATGGTTTCAAAGTCAAGCTCGGGCCAGGCGGACTGCTGTGCCTTGATCGAGGCGATTTCAGTACTGATGAACTCGCTGACCTCGGCGAACAGCGTAGGCACATCGCCGATCTGCGCGCGCAGGGCCTTTTTCATCGCGACGATGCTGCGCTTGTAGTCGTCCGGCAGCTCGGCGCATTCGAAGGCGTGGTAGTTGCTCATGGGGTGACCTGTCTTGTTGTTGTGTGCATACCGGTATGGAATCACCCCGGCCCGCCTGGGCGGCAGCCTGATTTGGCGCGTTGAGCAGTACGATTGTGGCGTTTGTTGTAAGGCGTATAGAAGAATCGGCTTATTGAAAGTGATGCCCGTGTTGAAGCCGAAACTGTGACGGCGTCATGCCCTTGTGCGCCTTGAACTGCCGATTGAACAACGCCTGGGAGGCATAGCCGACCTGTTCGGAAATCGCGCTGACCGCCAGGTTGCCCTGCATCAATAAAGCGCAGGCATGTCCGATGCGTAGCCGGACGATGTAGTCCAGCGCCGTGCAGCGTGTATGTTTGCGGAACATGCGATGGAAGGCTGAAACGCTGACACAGGCCATTTGCGCCAGCTCGGGAATGCCGACAGGTTGCGCATAGTGGCCGTGCAGGTAGTCCAGGACGCGGCGGATGCGCGCGTCTTCAACGATGTGAGGGGCGGCGTTTTCCGTCGCGATGCGCTGCGCGGCGATATCCCGGGACAATGTGTTGAGCACGGTAAGCAACGAGATCAGTCGCTGGGAAGCGTCTTGCTCGACCATGGCTTCGATCACCGGGCGCAGCGCCCGGGACGTAGCATCACTGAAACTCAACGCCTGTCGCGCAGCAGCCAATAGCGCACGCGTCGACCCCATCTCCGGAAACAGTTGCACCAGCGAGTCCGCCCAGGCCTCGGAAAACCAGATGACCAGGGCAATGTGCGGTTTGGCGGGGTCGATCAGCTCGGCGGAAGACCAGCTATGGGGCACGTTCGGGCCCACCAGCACCAGGTCGCCGTCATCGTACAGCGCCACATCGTTGCTGATATAGCGGTGCCCGCGGCTGTTGAGGGTGAGGGTCAGTTCGTATTCGGGATGGTGATGCCATTCAAACGGAATCGCCTCCGGTAGACGCCTGTTCAGCAGGGTCCAGGAGGTGTTCGCCTCGGTGGGGATTTTTTCGAAACTGGCTCGCATGAATGCATCCTGCCTTGCAGGTGAGGTGGCGGCGCCACAATCGTAGCATTCGATTCAAGCGGTAGGGGATAAGCTGGCTCTTTGCCGCAAGAACGATTTCTTGCGGCGAATAAGATCAGGTTCAGTTCAAACTAACGAAGTTATTATCCGTTAGAGCAACCGTTACCCATGACCTGATATTGAAGAATATGACGCTGACCTTGTGAGTCTTCATATTCCATTTTTACCGGTACAACTTTGCATACATCCGGGACTTCACTCATGGACACTACTTTGGCGACGTCCAGATGGGTGCTGTAAGTGTAATCCTCAACAATCGGGGTGCTCTGGCTGGCTACGTCAGTCGGGGCTTCGTCGGCCAGGGCGGCGGTGGCGCACAAGCTGCTAAGGGCCATAACTAATAACGCTTTCATTTGACTATTTACCTTTTGGCGGTCGAAAGGGGTCACGGGGCCCTTGTGAGGCCACGTGTGTAACTTGATTGGGAAGTTCGGATTAACGTTGCCTTCGTGGGGGCTGTTACGTTGTTAATCACAGTGCCTTGATGGCGAGGTTGATTTTAGGCGTCCGAGTTATATTCATATACCCGTGCTTTTGATAAACACTATTGGTGGTTTTTGTAACAATCGCGAAATGAAGGTTTTTTCAGAAACCTGCAAAGCGCCACGGGCCGCGGGCCAGAGCGCTGTCGGGGGATAGGTGGGCAATTTGTAGGGGCTTGTTACTACCATCGTCGAATGGTTCTATAGGTCCGGCCCGGCTACAACAGGGCCATACAACAACAACTATGTCACCGAGGTAAGAAAGATGAGTGCGGCTTCTCTGTACCCCGTTCGCCCCGAAGTAGCAGCCAATACGCTGACCGATGAGGCGACCTACAAGGCCATGTACCAGCAGTCGGTGGTCAACCCCGACGGTTTCTGGCGCGAGCAAGCCAAGCGCCTTGACTGGATCAAGCCTTTCACCACGGTGAAGCAGACCTCCTTCGACGATCACCATGTCGACATCAAATGGTTTGCCGACGGCACCCTCAACGTTTCCTACAACTGCCTGGACCGCCACCTCGCCGAGCGTGGCGACCAGCCAGCAATCATCTGGGAGGGCGACGACCCTGCCGAAAGCCGCACCATCACCTACCGCGAGCTGCATGAAGAAGTCTGCAAGTTCGCCAACGCCCTGCGCGGCCAGGATGTGCACCGCGGCGACGTGGTGACTATCTATATGCCGATGATTCCCGAAGCTGCGGTCGCCATGCTGGCCTGTGCCCGGATCGGTGCGATTCACTCGGTGGTGTTTGGCGGGTTCTCGCCAGAGGCCCTGGCCGGTCGGATCATCGACTGCAAATCCAAGGTGGTGATCACCGCCGACGAAGGCATTCGTGCCGGCAAGAAAATTTCCCTGAAGGCCAACGTCGACGACGCCCTGACCAACCCGGAAACCAGCAGCATCCAGAAAGTCATCGTGTGCAAGCGCACCGGTGGCAACATCAAGTGGAACCAGCATCGCGACATCTGGTACGAAGACCTGATGAAAGTGGCGGGCACCGTGTGTGCGCCGAAAGAGATGGGCGCCGAAGAAGCGCTGTTCATCCTTTACACCTCCGGCTCCACCGGCAAGCCGAAGGGCGTGCAGCACACCACCGGCGGCTACCTGTTGTACGCAGCCCTGACCCACGAGCGCGTGTTTGACTACCGCCCGGGCGAAATCTACTGGTGCACCGCCGACGTCGGCTGGGTCACCGGCCACACCTATATCGTCTATGGCCCACTGGCCAACGGCGCGACCACGCTGATGTTCGAAGGCGTGCCGAACTATCCGGACATCACCCGGGTGGCGAAGATCGTCGACAAGCACAAAGTGAACATCCTCTACACCGCACCGACCGCGATCCGCGCCATGATGGCTTCCGGCACCGCCGCCTGCGAAGGCGCCGATGGCAGCAGCTTGCGCCTGCTGGGTTCGGTGGGTGAGCCGATTAACCCGGAAGCGTGGGACTGGTACTACAAGAACGTCGGCCAATCCCGTTGCCCGATCGTCGATACCTGGTGGCAGACCGAGACCGGCGGCAACATGATGAGCCCGCTGCCGGGCGCCCATGCGCTCAAGCCGGGTTCGGCGGCACGTCCATTCTTTGGGGTGGTACCGGCGCTGGTGGATAACCTCGGCAACCTGATTGAAGGCGTGGCCGAGGGTAACCTGGTGATCCTGGATTCGTGGCCGGGCCAGGCACGTACGCTGTATGGCGACCATGACCGGTTTGTGGACACCTACTTCAAGACCTTCCGTGGCATGTACTTCACCGGTGATGGTGCGCGCCGTGACGAGGATGGCTACTACTGGATCACCGGGCGGGTGGATGACGTGCTGAACGTGTCCGGCCACCGCATGGGCACCGCCGAAATTGAGAGCGCCATGGTTGCGCACCCGAAAGTTGCGGAAGCGGCGGTGGTGGGGGTGCCTCATGACATCAAGGGCCAGGGCATCTATGTGTATGTCACGCTGAAAAACGGCGAAGAGCCGAATGAAGCGTTGCGCCTGGAGTTGAAAAACTGGGTGCGTAAAGAGATCGGGCCGATTGCTTCACCGGATGTGATCCAGTGGGCACCGGGCTTGCCGAAAACCCGTTCGGGGAAAATCATGCGCCGGATCCTGCGCAAGATTGCCACCGCTGAATACGACGGGTTGGGCGATATCTCCACCCTGGCGGATCCGAGTGTGGTGGCGCATCTGATCGAAACGCACAAGACCATGAACGTCGCGTAAGGCGGGTTTGTGGGACGAAGCCCCATTCGGCGTAGGCCGGGTGGGGCTTTTTTGTGCGATCGGACAGGCGACCTATAACCCCTGTGGGAGCGGGCTTGCTCGCGAAGGCGGTGTATCAGTTAGTGGTGTGCTGGCTGACACACCGCCTTCGCGAGCAAGCCCGCTCCCACATTTTGATTGCATTCCAAGATTGGTCATTCAGTGGCGCGACTTACACAAGGCCAATAAATATCGGATTGTGTTGTAGGAAGTTTCTGAATGTTACCGAGCCCGGCAAATGTGTAACCTCATGCCAAAACATGAGGCAAAGTGCTACGCCTTTGCCCCGAAAACCCGCGTCTTAGACGCCCTGAAAAATTAGATCCAACGCTACACTTGCCGTGCTAGAAGGGTTTGCGAATAATAGGCCCGCAACTTGCAGCGTTAACAGGTTTAATATCTTTTGCCTCTGCATAAAATCAAGAGGCTGTCAATGTGCTGGAACCGCTTTCTCGGTGCTTCTGTAAATTGTTGTCGCATTGAGGAAATATCGGCTTCCGGCCTGTCGTTAGAATGCCGATCACTCGCTCGTCGTCGCCGATGCTGAACTGGCGCAGGACGCAGCACCGCTATTCGGTTTCACTCATTCGCATCGTGGGCCCTGGCTCATACTGCTGTTTTGCCCTATACCGATGGAGTCCCAAGATGAAGAAACTCGTGCTGTTGGGCGCCCTGGCGCTGTCCGTGCTGTCCATGCAGGCTTTCGCCGAAGGCAAGCCACTGAAGATTGGTATTGAAGCGGCTTACCCTCCGTTTGCCTCCAAGGCACCGGACGGCAGCATCGTCGGTTTTGACTACGACATCGGCAACGCCCTGTGTGAGCAGATGCAGGTCAAGTGCACCTGGGTCGAGCAGGAATTCGACGGCCTGATCCCGGCGCTGAAAGTGCGCAAGATCGACGCCATCCTGTCCTCGATGTCCATCACCGACGATCGCAAGAAGTCCGTGGACTTCACCAACCGCTACTACCTGACCCCAGCTCGCCTGGTATTGAAGGAAGGCACTGCCGTCAGCGACAGCCTGGATGAATTGAAAGGCAAGAAAATCGGCGTGCAGCGCGGTTCGATCCACGACCGTTTCGCCAAGGAAGTGCTGGCTCCCAAAGGCGCCACCATTGTTCCTTACAGCTCGCAGAACGAAATCTACCTGGACGTAGAAGCCGGTCGCCTTGATGGCACCGTGGCCGACGCCACCCTGTTGCAGGAAGGCTTCCTCGACACGCCAGCCGGTAAAGGCTACGCGTTCACCGGCCCGGCCTTCACCGACGCCAAGTACTTCGGCGACGGTATCGGCATCGCGGTACGTAAAGGCGACAAGGAAAACCTGGACCGCATCAACGCTGCAATCGCTGCGATCCGTGCCAACGGCAAATACAAGGCAATCCAGGACAAGTACTTCAACTTCGACATTTACGGCCCAGAAGCCAAGTAAACCGTCGCAGCTGTCTGTCCAGAATGGCGCAAGCACCAGGATCTCTGAAGTTTGCGCCATTTTTTCATCCCCCTTTTCGAGGACCTGAATCATGTTGAAAGGCTACGGGGCTGTCATCCTCGATGGCGCATGGTTGACGCTTCAGCTCGCCTTGTCGTCCATGGCCTTGGCCATTGTTCTGGGTCTGATCGGGGTCGCGTTGCGCCTCTCGCCGGTGCGCTGGTTGGCCTGGCTGGGCGACCTGTACTCCACGGTGATCCGCGGGATCCCCGACCTGGTGCTGATCCTGCTGATTTTCTACGGCGGTCAGGACCTGCTTAACCGCGTTGCGCCGTTGCTCGGCTACAACGACTACATTGACTTGAACCCCTTGGCCGCCGGTATCGGCACCCTGGGTTTCATCTTTGGCGCCTACCTTTCGGAAACCTTCCGTGGCGCCTTCATGGCCATTCCCAAGGGCCAGGCCGAAGCCGGCCTGGCTTATGGCATGAGCCCGTTCCAGGTGTTTTTCCGGGTGATGGTGCCGCAGATGATTCGGCTGGCGATCCCCGGGTTTACCAACAACTGGCTGGTACTGACCAAGGCCACCGCATTGATTTCGGTGGTGGGCCTGCAAGACATGATGTTCAAGGCCAAGCAGGCGGCAGACGCCACCCGCGAACCTTTTACCTTCTTCCTCGCAGTGGCGGCGATGTACCTGGTGATCACCAGCGTGTCGTTGCTGGCCCTGCGTCATCTTGAGAAGCGCTACTCGGTAGGCGTAAAGGCGGCTGATCTATGATCTTCGACTACAACGTCATCTGGGAGGCCATGCCGCTGTACCTCGGCGGCTTGCTGACCACCCTGAAACTGCTGGCCATTTCGCTGTTCTTCGGTTTGCTCGCGGCCTTGCCCCTGGGCCTGATGCGCGTGTCCAAGCAGCCGATCGTCAACGGTGTTGCCTGGCTCTACACCTATGTGATTCGCGGCACGCCGATGCTGGTGCAGCTGTTCTTGATCTACTACGGCCTGGCCCAGTTCGAAGCGGTGCGCGAAAGCTTCATGTGGCCACTGCTGTCCAGCGCGACCTTCTGCGCGTGCCTGGCGTTTGCCGTGAACACCAGCGCCTACACCGCCGAGATCATCGCCGGCAGCCTCAAGGCCACGCCCCACGGCGAGATCGAGGCAGCCAAGGCCATGGGCATGTCGCGCTACAAGCTGTACCGCCGGATCCTGCTGCCATCGGCCCTGCGCCGGGCGCTGCCGCAATACAGCAACGAAGTGATCATGATGCTCCAGACCACCAGTCTTGCGTCCATCGTCACCCTGATCGACATCACCGGTGCCGCACGCACGGTGAACGCCCAGTACTACTTGCCGTTCGAAGCCTATATCACGGCGGGTGCGTTCTACCTGTGCCTGACCTTCATCCTGGTGCGCCTGTTCAAGTTGGCCGAAGGCCGCTGGCTGAGCTACCTGGCTCCACGGAAGCATTGATATGGAACGTATCGATCACCTGTTGCCCTGGGGTCACCTGGGCTGCGAACGCCAGCTGACGGTGTTTCGTTTCGGTAGCGGCGAGCGCAAGGCTTATATCCAGGCCAGCCTGCACGCGGATGAGTTGCCCGGCATGCGCGCCGCCTGGGAGCTGAAAAAGCGCCTGACGGAACTGGAACAGCAAGGCGCCCTCAACGGCGTGATCGAGCTGGTTCCCGTCGCCAATCCGATGGGCTTGGGGCAACTGCTGCAAGGCAGTCACCAGGGCCGTTTCGAGATCGGCAGCGGCAAGAACTTCAACCGCGACTTCGTTGAGTTGAGCGAGCCGGTTACCGAGTTGCTCAACGGCAAGCTGGGGGATGATCCTCACGCCAATGTGCGCTTGATCCGCCAGGCCATGAGCGATGCGCTCAATGCGTTGCCGGCGCCGAGCAGCCAGTTGCAAGGCATGCAGCGGGTGTTGCTGAGCCATGCCTGCACCGCCGACGTGGTCCTCGACCTGCATTGCGACGCCGAAGCCGCGTTGCACATGTACGCGCTGCCGCAACACTGGCCGCAGTGGCGTTCGCTGTCGGCGCACCTGAATGTGAAGGTCGGCCTGCTGGCGGAAGATTCCGGCGGCAGTTCGTTTGACGAAGCCTGCTCGCTACCGTGGCTGCGCCTGGCCCGGGCGTTCCCCGAGGCGCAGATTCCCCTGGCGTGCCTGGCGACGACTCTGGAGCTGGGTGGCCAGGCCGATACTGGCCGTGACGAAGCGATTCTTCACGCCGAAGGCATCCTGGCGTTCCTCGCCGAGCAAGGCCTGATCCGTGGTGAATGGCCCGCGCCGCAGCACGAACCCTGTGAAGGCCTGCCTTTCGAAGGCACCGAGTTGTTGTTCGCGCCCCACGCCGGCGTGATCAGCTACCTGCGTAAAGCCGGTGACGTAGTCGAAGCCGGCGACCCGATATTTGAAGTGATCGATCCCTTGTCCGACCGCGTGAGCATTGTTTGCGCGGGCACGCCTGGGGTGCTGTTTGCCGTTGAACGGCTACGTTATGCCCAAGCGGGTTTCTGGCTGGCCAAGGTGGCGGGGCGCGAAGCGCTGCGGCACGGGCGCTTGCTCAACGACTGACCAACTGTTTTTGTGAGAACCGACCGCATGTACAAACTTGAAGTCCAAGACCTGCATAAACGCTATGGCAGTCATGAAGTGCTCAAAGGTGTGTCCCTGGCCGCCGCGGCCGGTGATGTGATCAGCATCATCGGGTCCAGTGGCTCGGGCAAAAGTACCTTTTTGCGCTGCATCAACCTGCTGGAGCAGCCCCACGCCGGCAAGATTCTGCTCAATAACGAAGAGCTGAAACTGGTGGCCAACAAAGACGGCGCCATGAAGGCTGCAGACCCGAAACAGCTGCAACGCATGCGTTCGCGACTGTCGATGGTGTTCCAGCATTTCAACCTGTGGTCCCATATGACCGCGCTGGAAAACGTCATGGAAGCACCGGTGCACGTTCTGGGCATGTCGAAAAAAGACGCCCGGGAAAAGGCCGAGCACTACCTGGCCAAAGTCGGCGTGGGCCATCGCAAGGATGCGTTCCCTGGCCACATGTCCGGCGGTGAACAGCAACGCGTGGCGATTGCCCGTGCCCTGGCGATGGAGCCTGAGGTGATGCTGTTCGACGAACCCACCTCGGCCCTTGACCCGGAGCTGGTGGGCGAAGTGCTCAAGGTGATGCAGGACCTGGCCCAGGAAGGCCGGACCATGGTGGTGGTGACCCACGAAATGGGCTTTGCCCGTGAAGTCTCCAACCAACTGGTGTTCCTGCACAAAGGCATCGTCGAAGAGCGTGGCAACCCGCGCGAAGTGCTGGTCAACCCACAGTCCGAGCGTTTGCAGCAGTTTCTTTCCGGCAGCTTGAAGTAAACAGAACTGCTTTTATGCACTGAATTAGTGCAAGCTTCACAATCCTGAGGTTGCCCCAATCCCCTGTGGGAGCGGGCTTGCTCGCGAAAGCGGTGTATCAGTTGATACATCCGGTGACTGATCCACCGCATTCGCGAGCAAGCCCGCTCCCACATTTGGATCTTCACCAGCTTTAGAGATTTGTGTTGGTTTACCGGCTAGCATTGGCCTTTGTCTTCATTACTGTTACTCGCTTCGGATAGCACTCCATGACTGCCCATCGAATTGGTTTCCTGATTTGGCCCAGCACTAAAGCACTGACGCTTGCGCTGGCTGAGGAGGCCTTGCGCGTTGCTCAGCGGGTGCATCCGGACGTGGTGTACGAACTCTCGTTTTTGCAGGCCGAACCGCCAATCGACGGCGCCTGGCAACTGCCGGGTGAGCCCTGGGCTGGCAAGCTGGAAGGTTTCCAAAAGCTGTTCCTGCTGGCCGATGAGCCACCGACCGTCATCGCCTCCCAGCTCAGCACCGCCCTCAAGCAACTGGTGCGTGCCGGGTGTGTGATCGGCGGCCTGTCGGCCGGTGTGTATCCGTTGGCCCAACTCGGTCTGCTCGACGGCTATCGCGCCGCTGTGCACTGGCGCTGGCAGGACGATTTCGCCGAGCGTTTCCCCAAGGTCATCGCCACCAGCCATCTGTTCGACTGGGACCGTGACCGCCTGACCGCCTGCGGTGGCATGTCGGTACTCGACCTGCTGCTGGCGGTGCTGGCCCGTGACCACGGCGCCGAACTGGCCGGTGCCGTCTCGGAAGAACTGGTCGTAGAGCGCATCCGCGAAGGCGGCGAGCGCCAGCGCATCCCGCTGCAAAACCGCCTGGGCTCCAGCCATCCAAAGCTGACCCAGGCCGTGTTGCTGATGGAAGCCAACATTGAAGAACCGCTGACCACCGACGAAATCGCCCAGCACGTGTGCGTATCCCGACGACAGCTCGAGCGGATCTTCAAGCAATACCTCAATCGCGTCCCCAGCCAGTACTACCTGGAACTGCGCCTGAACAAGGCCCGCCAGATGCTCATGCAAACCAGCAAGTCGATCATCCAGATCGGCCTGTCCTGCGGCTTCTCCTCGGGGCCGCACTTCTCCAGCGCCTACCGCAACTTCTTCGGCGCCACCCCTCGTGAAGACCGCAATCAGCGCCGCAGCAGCAGCCCGTTCGAATTGTCGTCGGTGCCGTCCGAGCGCGGCTAGGCATCAATGCTCGGCCGGCATCTCCAGACATGGCGCTGTTCCTGTGCGCGGATGAGATCAACAGCAGACCAAAACGGCCATCGGCGACGGCATTGGATAGTTGTGCCTCACCGACCGCCCAAAACCGGCCCGGGCGGTTTAAACTGCGCCATTGCGATGCTATTTGTCGCATTGGCGTAAACCCGCGAAAATCGCGGGTTGGCGCTATAAGAAGTTGTCGCTTGGCGGCAAGGCCGCGCTGAAAACTGTCCTTACAATCCCTGCATCGCCCGCCAGTTTCAGGCAGGCGTTCCTCTTCAGGAGACTCCGATGTCCGTTGAGCAAGCCCCGGTGCAACGTGCCGATTTCGACCAGGTCATGGTTCCCAACTACGCACCTGCCGCTTTCATCCCCGTGCGTGGCGCAGGTTCGCGCGTATGGGACCAGGCGGGCCGAGAGCTGATCGACTTTGCCGGCGGCATCGCGGTCAACGTATTGGGCCACGCCCACCCGGCGCTGGTCGGTGCACTGACCGAACAGGCCAACAAGCTGTGGCACGTGTCCAACGTCTTCACCAATGAGCCGGCCCTGCGCCTGGCCCATAAGCTGATCGACGCCACGTTTGCCGAGCGTGTGTTCTTCTGCAACTCCGGCGCCGAAGCCAACGAGGCCGCCTTCAAGTTGGCCCGTCGTGTCGCGTTCGACCGCTTCGGCACCGAGAAATACGAAATCATCGCCGCGCTGAACAGCTTCCACGGCCGTACCCTGTTCACCGTGAACGTGGGTGGCCAGTCGAAGTACTCCGACGGCTTCGGTCCGAAGATTGTCGGCATCACCCACGTGCCTTACAACGATCTGGAGGCGCTGAAAGCCGCCGTCTCGGACAAGACCTGCGCCGTGGTGCTGGAGCCGATCCAGGGCGAAGGCGGCGTGCTGCCGGCAGAACTGTCGTACCTGCAAGGTGCCCGCGACCTGTGCGACGCGAACAACGCGCTGCTGGTGTTCGACGAAGTGCAAACCGGCATGGGCCGCAGCGGCGAGCTGTTCGCCTACCAGCATTACGGCGTCGTGCCGGACATCCTCACCAGCGCCAAGAGCCTGGGCGGCGGTTTCCCGATCGCGGCCATGCTGACTCGCGAAGACCTGGCCAAGCACCTGGTGGTCGGCACCCACGGCACCACCTACGGCGGCAACCCGCTGGCGTGCGCGGTGGCGGAAGCGGTGATCGACGTGATCAATACGCCAGAAGTGCTGGCCGGCGTTAACGCCAAGCACGACCTGTTCGTTTCCCGTCTGGAGAAGATTGGCCAGCAATACGGCATCTTCACCGAAGTGCGTGGCCTGGGCCTGCTGCTCGGTTGCGTGCTGAGCGATGCCTGGAAAGGCAAGGCCAAGGACATCTTCAACGCCGCCGAGCGCGAAGGCTTGATGATCCTGCAAGCCGGCCCGGATGTGGTGCGCTTCGCCCCGAGCCTGGTGGTGGAAGATGCCGATATTCAGGAAGGCCTGGACCGCTTCGAACGTGCGGTGAAAAAGCTGACGCAAGCCTGATGGACCGTTGGGTGCCCGGCGAGTCGGGCGCCCAACACAAATTTTGTATGCCGGACTCTTTAGTTGAAGCTGTGAAGATCAAATGTGGGAGCGGGCTTGCTCGCGAATGCAGTGGCTCAGTCACCTGAAATGTTGAATGACACACCGCTTTCGCGAGCAAGCCCGCTCCCACACTTGACCTCACTGATTTCAAGATCGTGTCCGGCATTTTTTCCTGTGAGTTTTTCGAGTTAAGGAGTGACACCATGCTGGTGATGCGCCCCGCGCAAATGGCTGATCTGGGCGAGGTACAGCGTCTGGCTGCGGACAGCCCGATTGGTGTCACCTCCTTGCCGGATGATGTCGAACGCCTGAGCGACAAGATCGCTGCGAGCGAAGCGTCCTTCGCCGCCGAGGTCAGCTTCAACGGTGAAGAAAGCTATTTCTTCGTCCTGGAAGACACCGACGCCGGCAAGCTGGTGGGCTGTTCGGCCATCGTTGCCTCGGCCGGCTACTCGGAACCGTTCTACAGCTTCCGTAACGAGACCTTCGTGCACGCTTCCCGCGAGCTGAAGATCCACAACAAGATCCACGTGCTCTCGCAGTGCCATGACCTCACCGGCAACAGCCTGCTGACCAGCTTCTACGTGGTGCCGGAGCTGGTGGGTTCGCCGTGGTCGGAGCTCAACTCCCGTGGCCGCCTGCTGTTCGTGGCCGGCCACCCGGAGCGCTTCGCCGATTCGGTGGTCACCGAGATTGTGGGCTACAGCGACGAGAACGGTGATTCGCCGTTCTGGGACGCCATCGGCCGCAACTTCTTCGACCTCAACTACGCCGCTGCCGAGCGCCTGTGCGGGTTGAAGAGCCGGACCTTCCTCGCCGAGCTGATGCCGCACTATCCGATCTATGTGCCGCTGTTGCCCGACGAAGCCCAGGAAGCCATGGGCCAGGTGCACCCGCGGGCGCAGATCACCTTCGACATCCTGATGCGCGAAGGCTTCGAGACCGACCATTACATCGACATCTTCGACGGCGGCCCAACCCTGCATGCGCGCGTCTCGGGCATTCGCTCGATCGCCCAGAGCCGTGTGGTGCCGGTGAAGATCGGTGAGATGGTCAAGGGTGTCGGCCGCCAGTACCTGGTGAGCAACGGCCAGTTGCAGGATTACCGCGCGGTGATGCTGGAGCTGGACTACGCGCCGGGCAAGCCAGTGACCCTGGACCTGGAAACCGCCGAAGCCCTGGGCGTCGGCGAAGGTGCCAGCGTTCGACTGGTAGCGGTTTAAGAATGAGTTTCGCGGGTGGCTTGCAAGGCGGCCCGTTTGAGGAGATAGCATGATCGTTCGTCCCGTACGCAGCAGCGATTTACCGGCCCTGATTGATCTGGCGCGCAGCACCGGCACCGGCCTCACCACCTTGCCGGCCAACGAAGAGCGCCTGACCCATCGGGTCGGCTGGGCTGAAAAGACCTTTCGCGGCGAAGCCGGGCGTGGTGATGCAGACTACCTGTTCGTGCTGGAAAACGACGAGGGTCGCGTGGTGGGGATTTCCGCCATCGCCGGTGCCGTCGGCCTGCGTGAGCCCTGGTACAACTTCCGGGTCGGCCTGACGGTCAGCGCCTCCCAGGAGCTGAACATCTACCGTGAAATCCCGACGCTGTTTCTGGCCAACGACCTGACCGGCAACTCCGAGCTGTGCTCGTTGTTCCTGCACGCCGATTACCGCAACGGCCTTAACGGCCGCATGCTGGCCAAGGCGCGCATGCTGTTTATCGCGGAATTCCCGCAGCTGTTCGGCAACAAGATCATCGCCGAGATGCGCGGCATGTCCGACGAAGCCGGGCGCTCGCCGTTCTGGGAAAGCCTGGGCCGGCACTTCTTCAAGATGGAATTCAGCCAGGCCGACTACCTCACCGGCGTGGGCAACAAGGCGTTTATCGCCGAGCTGATGCCGAAGTTTCCGCTGTACACCTGCTTCCTGTCTGAAGACGCGCGCAATGTGATCGGCAAGGTCCACACCGACACCGAGCCGGCCCTGAGCATGCTTAAGAGCGAAGGTTTCAGCTACCAGGGCTACGTCGACATCTTCGACGCGGGCCCGGCGGTGGAGTGTGAAACCACCAAGATCCGCGCCGTGCGCGACAGCGAGGCGCTGGTGCTGGCGATTGGTACGCCGGGCGACGACGCCACGCCGTTCCTGATCCATAACCGCAAACGTGAAGATTGCCGCATCACCGCCGCGCCGGCGCGGTTGGCTGCGGGCACCCTGGTGGTCGATCAACAGACCGCCAAGCGCCTGCAACTGATCGCCGGTGATCAAGTGCGTGCCGTACCGTTGTCCGCTGCCCGGGAGTCGAAATAATGAATTCGCTATACATCGCAGGTGAATGGCTGGCTGGCCAGGGTGAAGTGTTTGAGTCGCTGAACCCGGTGACCCAGCAGGTGGTGTGGTCGGGTAATGGCGCCACCGCCGAGCAGGTCGAGTCCGCCGTCCAGGCTGCCCGCCAGGCGTTTCCGGCTTGGGCCAAGCGTTCCTTGGAAGAGCGCCTGAGCGTGCTGGAAGCCTTCGCCGCCAATTTGAAGAGTCGTGCTGACGAACTCGCCCGCTGCATCGGTGAGGAAACCGGCAAGCCTCTGTGGGAATCGGCGACTGAAGTCACCAGCATGGTCAACAAGGTCGCGATCTCGGTGCAAAGCTACCGCGAGCGTACCGGCGAGAAGAGCGGCCCATTGGGCGACGCCACTGCCGTGTTGCGCCACAAGCCCCACGGTGTAGTGGCGGTGTTTGGCCCCTACAACTTCCCGGGTCACTTGCCTAACGGGCATATCGTGCCGGCCTTGCTGGCGGGTAACACCGTGCTGTTCAAACCGAGTGAGCTGACCCCGAAAGTCGCCGAACTGACCGTGCAATGCTGGATCGACGCCGGCCTGCCGGCGGGCGTGTTGAACCTGCTGCAAGGCGCACGGGAAACCGGGATCGCCCTGGCGGCGAATCCGGGCATCGACGGTCTGTTCTTCACCGGCTCCAGCCGCACCGGCAACCATCTGCACCAGCAATTCGCCGGGCGCCCGGACAAGATCCTCGCGCTGGAAATGGGCGGCAACAACCCGCTGGTGGTGGACGAAGTGGCCGATGTGGATGCGGCCGTGTACACCATTATCCAGTCGGCGTTTATCTCCGCTGGCCAGCGTTGCACCTGTGCCCGTCGCCTGCTGGTGCCGGAAGGCGCCTGGGGCGATGCGTTGCTCGCACGCCTGGTGGCGGTGAGCTCGACCATCGAAGTCGGCGCATTTGACCAAACGCCGGCGCCGTTCATGGGCTCGGTGATTTCCCTCGGTGCTGCCAAGGCGTTGATGGATGCCCAGGAATTGCTGTTGGCCAATGGCGCCGTGGCGCTGTTGGAAATGACTCAACCCCAGGCCCAGGCTGCGTTGCTGACGCCGGGGATTATCGATGTGACCGAGGTTACGGAACGCGCTGACGAAGAGCTGTTCGGCCCACTGCTGCAAGTGATCCGCTACGCTGATTTCGAGGCGGCGATTGCCGAGGCCAACAACACTCAATACGGCTTGGCGGCCGGGTTGCTGTCGGATTCCGAGGCGCGTTACCAGCAGTTCTGGCTGGAAAGCCGTGCCGGGATCGTCAACTGGAACAAACAGCTGACGGGTGCTGCGAGCAGCGCGCCATTTGGCGGGGTAGGGGCTTCGGGCAATCATCGCGCCAGCGCCTATTACGCGGCGGACTATTGCGCGTACCCGGTGGCCTCCCTTGAGACCCCGAGCCTGGTGCTACCGGCGACGTTAACCCCGGGTGTGACGCTGATCTAAATGTGGGAGCGGGCTTGCTCGCGAAGGCGGTGTGTCATTCAACATTTCAGGCGACTGAACCACCGCTTTCGCGAGCAAGCCCGCTCCCACACTTGATTTGTGGTGTGTTCAAGTAATTTGATGCCTATAAAAATACAGATGTTCGTGGAGCCTCGCCGATGAAATCCTGTGAAGTCAATTTTGACGGTCTAGTGGGGCCGACCCATAACTACGGCGGCTTGTCCTACGGCAACGTCGCGTCCCAAAGCAACAGCCAGCAGTCCTCCAACCCGAAGGAAGCGGCGCTGCAAGGCTTGGCGAAGATGAAGGCCCTGATGGAAATGGGCTTTGTGCAAGGTGTGCTGGCGCCCCAGGAACGTCCGGATGTGGCCGCCTTGCGCAACCTCGGTTTTGCCGGCACCGACGCACAAGTCATCCAGCAGGCCGCCAAGCAAGCCATGCCGCTGCTGGTTGCCAGTTGCTCGGCGTCGAGCATGTGGGTGGCCAATGCCGCGACCGTCAGCCCGAGCGCCGACACCTTTGACGGCCGCGTGCATTTCACCGCCGCCAACCTCAACTGCAAATACCACCGCAGCATCGAACACCCGACCACCAGCCGCGTGCTGGGGGCGATGTTCGCTGACCAGAAGCACTTCGCCCACCACGCCGCATTACCGGCGGTGGCGCAGTTCGGTGACGAAGGCGCGGCCAACCACACGCGTTTCTGCCGGGACTATGGCGAGGCGGGCGTAGAGTTTTTCGTGTTCGGCCGCAGCGCGTTCGACACCCGCTACCCGGCGCCGCAAAAGTACCCGGCACGCCAGACCCTTGAAGCTTCCCAGGCGGTCGCGCGCCTGCACGGCCTGCGGGATGACGGCGTGGTCTACGCCCAGCAGAACCCGGCGGTGATCGATGCCGGTGTGTTCCACAACGATGTGATCGCGGTGGGCAATGGCGAGGTGCTGTTCTATCACGAGGATGCGTTCCTCAATACCGATCAGATGCTCGGTGAATTGCAGGGCAAGCTCGGCAAGCTCGGTGGCAATTTCCAGTCGATCTGCGTGCCACGGGCCCAGGTGGGTGTTGAAGACGCGGTGCGTTCCTACCTGTTCAACAGCCAGCTGCTGACCCGCGCCGACGGTTCGATGCTGCTGATCGTGCCGGAAGAATGCCGCGCCAACGAGCGTGTCTGGCAGTACCTGCAAGGCCTGACGTCCTCCGGCGGGCTGATCCGTGAAGTCAAAGTCTTCGACCTCAAGCAAAGCATGCAGAACGGCGGTGGCCCGGCGTGCCTGCGCTTGCGTGTAGCCTTGAATGAAACCGAACTGGCGGCGGTCAACCCAGGGGTTATCATGACGGCGCCGTTGTACGACACGCTGACCCAATGGGTCGACAAGCACTACCGCGACAGCCTGCGGGAAACCGACCTGGCTGACCCGCAATTGCTGCTTGAGTGCCGGACGGCACTGGATGAACTGACGCAAATCCTTAAACTGGGCTCGGTTTATCCTTTCCAGATCAATTAACGCCGCACGGCTGAGAACTATTTATGACCACCGACACCCTGAAACTGATCCTTGAAGATACCGACGGCACCCAGCTGGAAACCTCCTGCACCCGCGTCGCCGTGGTGTGGCAGGGCAAGGAGATCTGGATCCAGCACGACGGCCGTGGCCAACTGCTGATCGGCGTGGACGTGGAAGAAGGCGACGCGGAATACGCCAACCTGCTGATGCGCCCATTGGCCACCAACCTGATGAGCCTGCAACTGGAAATGGAACCGGCCGACGTTGAAGGTGATGACGACGATCACGTCCACGGTCCTGGCTGCAACCACTAAGGAAGCTGCGTATGCTCGCCCTCGGCAAACTGCTTGAACTGACCCTCGCCGGTCGCGAACCGGCGCAAAAAATTCAACTGACTGTCGACGGCGTGCAACTGCGCTGGCTCAGTGAGGGCGCGCTGGAAGTGCGGCCTCCTGAGGCGCGGGACAACGGCGGCGACGTGCTGCTGTCGTCCGGCATCCATGGCAACGAAACCGCGCCAATCGAATTGGCCGACCGCTTGCTGCAGGGCATTGCCCGTGGGGAGATCAAGCCCCGCACCCGTATCCTGTTCCTGTTCGGCAACCCTGAGGCCATGCGCCGCGGCGAGCGTTACCTCGAACTGGACGTCAACCGGCTGTTCAACGGCCGTCACGAACAAAACATCGGCCCCGAAGCCATGCGCGCCGCCGAGCTTGAGCAGTTGGCCCGCACCTTCTTCAGCGTGCCTGGGCGTAGCCGTTTGCACTACGACCTGCACACCGCCATCCGTGGCTCGAAGATCGAGCAGTTCGCACTGTACCCGTGGAAGGACGGTCGCCAGCATTCACGTCGTGAACTGGCGCGCCTGCGAGCCGCCGGCCTGGAGGCGGTGCTGTTGCAGAACAAGACGTCGATCACCTTCACGGCGTTTACCTATGAGCAGCTGGAGGCCGAGTCCTTCACCCTGGAGTTGGGCAAGGCCCGGCCGTTCGGGCAGAACCAGGGCGTGGACGTATCGCGCCTGGAAACCCGCCTCACGCAGATCATCGAAGGCAACGAGCCGGCCACCGAGAGCCTGGATGGCCTGCAGCTGTTCAGCGTCTCCCGGGAAGTGATCAAGCACAGCGATACCTTCGTCCTGCATTTGCCGGCGGACGTGGAAAACTTTTCGGAGTTGGAGAAGGGTTATCTGCTGGCCGAGGACATTGCCAAGACCCGCTGGGTGATCGAGGAGGAGGGCGCACGCATCATCTTCCCGAACCCGAAGGTCAAGAATGGCTTGCGAGCAGGGATATTGATTGTGCCGACCACGGATGCCGGCCTGGCCTGAATCCCGAGACTGACTCGGTCAAATGTGGGAGCGGGCTTGCTCGCGAAGGCGGTGTATCAGTCAGACATGTATTGACTGACACTCCGCTTTCGCGAGCAAGCCCGCTCCCACATTTGCTTTGCAGTGTTGCTTAAACCGCGAGAGCCCGTGGCTCATTGCGACGCAGTGCGCGAACCTTGTGCAGGGTGTCGGCGCAGGTGCGTGCCGCTTCCTGGCCCTTGTGCACGAAGTGCTCATAGAAGAACGTATGGTGCTCGCTGCCCGCGTGGAAGTGGTGCGGGGTCAGGGATACCGAGAACACCGGCACTTCGGTTTCCAGCTGGACCTGCATCAGGCCGCTGACCACGGACTGGGCCACGAACTCGTGACGGTAGATCCCGCCGTCCACCACCAGGGCGGCCGCGACGATACCGGCATAACGGCCGGACTTGGCCAGCAGCTTGGCGTGCAGGGGCATTTCAAAGGCGCCGCCGACTTCGAAGAAATCGATGTCCGATTCCTGGTAGCCCTGGGCGATCATTTCGGCGAGGAAACCTTTACGGGATTGGTCGACAATATCCTTGTGCCAGCAGGCCTGGATAAACGCGACGCGCTCGCCGTGATGGTTTTTGCTTTTGCTGTCGATTGCGGTGGGTTGCATGTTCTGACTCCTGTTTAAGAAAAAAACAGGGCGTTATGAATCGAATGGGATTTAAGGGTACGCACAGCTGGCTCATGTGAACATGACGTCAGCGCGGCCCTTAGGTGCCAATCCCGTTCTCTCTTCATCCGGACTATGACCGTCGGCCCCG
The DNA here is from genome assembly GCF_013386245.1 of Pseudomonas sp. 21615526. Taxonomy (NCBI): domain Bacteria; kingdom Pseudomonadati; phylum Pseudomonadota; class Gammaproteobacteria; order Pseudomonadales; family Pseudomonadaceae; genus Pseudomonas; species Pseudomonas sp. 21615526. The sequence goes on from NZ_JACAOM010000069.1 coordinate 22,373, forward strand.
GGATCACACCGGGTCTGCTGACCTTGTCGCCGTCCTGCCGAGGCAGTTCGAGGCGCCAAGCGCTCGCGGGCTATGCACGTTGCGTGCAATTACCGCCGGTGGGGAATTACACCCCGCCCTGAGAACGTTGCCGCCAGAACCCTGGCGGCGGAGAGTTTTTATCATGGTTTTTCAGAAACTGCACGGTTGGTTTATCGATAACCTATATCGGTTTGTTTGGTTGGTATTCGATTGTGCAAGCACGGGGCTTGATATTCCGCGGGTTTGCCCGCAGTAATCGTTAACACAAGAAACGCTCCAATCCGCTAGAGGCTAGTTTGATGAACGTGATTGACCTGCGCAGCGACACAGTGACCCAACCGACCCCTGGCATGCTCGAGGCGATGGCCACTGCCGCCAGCGGCGACGACGTCTACGGCGAGGACCCGAGCGTCAATCGCCTGGAAGCCGAACTGGCCAGGCGCCTGGGTTTTGCCGCCGCGTTGTTCGTGCCCACCGGCACCATGAGCAACCTGCTGGCGTTGATGGCGCACTGTGAGCGTGGCGAGGAATACATCGTCGGTCAGCAGGCCCACACCTACAAATACGAAGGCGGCGGCGCGGCGGTTCTCGGCTCGATCCAGCCACAACCCCTGGAAGTGCAGGCCGACGGTTCCCTGAACCTGGAGCACGTGCTGGCCGCGATCAAGCCGGACGACTTCCACTTCGCCCGTACCCGCTTGTTGGCGCTGGAAAACACCATGCAGGGCAAGGTCCTGCCGCTGGAATACCTGGCGGCCGCGCGAGCCTTTACCCGGGAACACGGCCTGGCCTTGCACCTGGACGGCGCGCGGCTCTACAACGCGGCGGTCAAGCTGGGTGTGGATGCGCGGGAAATTGCCCAGCACTTCGATTCGGTGTCGGTGTGCCTGTCCAAGGGCCTGGGCGCGCCGATCGGCTCGGTGCTGTGCGGCTCCACCGCGTTGATCGCCAAGGCCCGTCGTTTGCGCAAGATGGTCGGTGGCGGCATGCGCCAGGCCGGTTCGCTGGCGGCGGCGGGGCTGTACGCCCTGGATCACCAGGTGCAGCGCCTGGCCGACGACCACGCCAATGCCCAATGGCTGGGGGATGAACTGCGCAAGGCGGGTTATACGGTGGAGCCGGTGCAGACCAATATGGTCTACGTCGACATCGGTGATCGAGCCCAGGCCTTGAAGGCGTTTGCTGCCGAACGCGGGATCAAGTTGAGCGCGGCGCCGCGCCTGCGCATGGTCACGCACCTGGACGTCAGCCGGGCGCAGATCGAGCAAGTGCTCGCGACATTTGTCGAGTTTTCCCGGAAATGACAGTGCAGACCGTCTAATTGACTGTTTCTATCACATAAACACGCTGTACCACGGGCAAAGGGCCGATATAATGCGGCCCTTTGCCGTCGCTCCGTCTGATGACGTTTAGCACTGGCCTTTGGCCGCAGCCTCCGTGGAAGAACCTAATGAAAAGCGCAGAAATCCGTGAAGCCTTCCTTCGCTTCTTCGAAGAGCAAGGTCACACCCGTGTCGCCTCCAGCTCCTTGATCCCAGGCAATGACCCAACCCTGCTGTTCACCAACGCGGGGATGAACCAGTTCAAGGACTGCTTCCTGGGCCAGGAAAAGCGCGCCTACACCCGCGCCACCAGCAGCCAGAAGTGCGTACGCGCCGGCGGCAAGAACAGCGACCTGGAAAACGTGGGCTACACCGCCCGCCACCACACATTCTTCGAGATGCTGGGTAACTTCAGCTTCGGCGACTATTTCAAGAAAGACGCGATCACCTTTGCCTGGACCTTCCTGACCGGCGTGCTGAAGCTGCCGAAGGAAAAACTCTGGGTGACCGTCTACGCCACCGATGACGAAGCCTACGACATCTGGACCCAGCAAATCGGGGTGCCAGTCGAGCGCATGATTCGCATCGGCGACAACAAGGGCGCGCCTTACGCGTCCGACAACTTCTGGACCATGGGCGATACCGGCCCGTGCGGCCCGTGCACCGAGATTTTCTACGATCACGGCGCCGACATCTGGGGTGGCCCACCGGGCTCGCCGGAAGAAGACGGCGACCGCTACATTGAAATCTGGAACAACGTGTTCATGCAGTTCAACCGCACCGCCGATGGCGTGTTGCATCCGTTGCCAGCGCCGTCGGTGGACACCGGCATGGGCCTGGAGCGGATCAGTGCGGTGATGCAGCACGTTCACTCCAACTACGAGATCGACCTGTTCACCAACCTGCTGAGCGCTTCGGCGGCGGCCATTGGCTGTGCCAACGACAACCAGTCGTCGCTCAAGGTGGTGTCGGATCACATCCGTTCCTGCGGCTTCCTGATCGCCGATGGCGTGCTGCCGTCGAACGAAGGCCGTGGCTATGTGCTGCGCCGCATCATCCGTCGTGCCTGCCGTCACGGTAACAAGCTGGGCGCCACCGGCAGCTTCTTCTACAAGATCGTTGCCGCGCTGGTGGCCGAGATGGGCGATGCCTTCCCGGAACTCAAGCAGCAGCAAGCCAACATCGAGCGCGTGCTCAAGGCTGAAGAAGAGCAGTTCTCCAAGACCCTGGAGCACGGCCTGAAGATCCTCGAGCAGGACCTGGCGGAGCTCAAGGGCACCGTGGTGCCGGGCGACGTCGTGTTCAAGCTGTACGACACCTACGGTTTCCCGATGGACCTGACCGCCGACATCGCCCGCGAACGCGAGCTGACCATCGACGAGGCCGGGTTTGAGCGTGAGATGGAAGCCCAGCGCGTCCGTGCCCGTTCCGCCAGCTCCTTTGGCCTGGACTACAACACCCTGGTAAAGGTTGATGTGGCGACTTCGTTCATTGGTTACGAAGCCACCGTTGGCTCGGCCAAGATCGTGGCTATCTATAAGGACGGCAAGTCGGTTGACGTGCTGAACGAAGGTGACGAGGGTGTTGTGGTCCTCGACCAGACCCCGTTCTACGCTGAATCCGGTGGCCAGGTTGGCGACTGTGGTTTCCTGAGCTCCACCTCCGGTCGTTTTGAAGTGCGCGACACCACCAAGACCGGCGGTGCGTTCCTGCATCACGGCGTGCTGGTGCTGGGCAACCTGACCGTCGGCGCGCCGGTGGACACTCAGGTAGATGCCGACGTACGGCATGCAACTGCCTTGAACCATTCTGCCACTCACTTGCTGCACGCTGCGTTGCGTCAGGTGCTGGGTGAGCATGTGCAACAGAAGGGTTCGTTGGTCGATAGCCAGCGCCTGCGTTTTGACTTCAGTCATTTCGAGGCGATCAAGCCTGAGCAGTTGAAGGCCCTGGAAGACATCGTCAACGCCGAGATTCGCAAGAACACCCCGGTGGAAACCGAAGAAACCGATATCGAGACCGCCAAGCAAAAAGGCGCCATGGCGCTGTTTGGCGAGAAGTACGGCGACGAAGTGCGCGTATTGAGCATGGGCGGCAGCTTCTCGGTGGAGCTGTGTGGTGGTATTCACGCCAGCCGTACCGGCGACATCGGCCTGCTGAAAATCATCAGCGAAGGCGGCGTGGCTTCCGGCGTACGTCGTATTGAAGCGATCACCGGTGCTGCGGCCCTGGCCTACCTCAATGCGGCAGAAGAACAACTCAAGGAAGCGGCCGGCCTGGTCAAGGGCAGCCGCGACAACCTGATCGACAAGCTCTCCGGCGTACTGGAGCGCAACCGTCAGCTGGAGAAACAGCTGGAGCAGTTGCAGGCCAAGGCGGCCAGCGCGGCGGGCGACGATCTGTCGGCTTCCGCCCTGGACGTCAAGGGTGTGAAAGTGCTGGCCGTACGCCTGGACGGTCAGGACGGCAAGGCGCTGTTGGCCTTGGTCGATCAGTTGAAGAACAAGCTCGGCCGCGCAGTGATCCTGCTCGGCAGTGTCCATGAGGAAAAGGTCGTTCTGGTTGCCGGTGTAACCAAAGACCTGACTGGCCAACTCAAGGCCGGTGATTTGATGAAGCAAGCCGCTGCGGCAGTGGGCGGGAAGGGCGGTGGTCGTCCGGACATGGCGCAAGGCGGTGGTGTTGACGCCGGCGCCCTGGACGCGGCCCTGGCCCTGACCGTGCCGTTTGTCGAGGCAGGTATTTAAGACGCTGTTAATGAGCCCGTGGTCTAGTCGCGGGCTCAGTCAGTGCTGGTTGATTGAATAACAGGCGCCCCTTTACGGGCTGAGGCGGCTTAGAAATGGCTTTGATCGTACAGAAATTTGGAGGCACCTCGGTCGGCTCTGTCGAAAGAATCGAGCAGGTCGCCGACAAGGTTAAGAAATTCCGCGATGCCGGCGATGACCTGGTGGTGGTGCTGTCGGCCATGAGCGGCGAGACCAATCGCCTGATCGATCTGGCCAAGCAAATCAGTGGCGATCAGCAACCGGTTCCCCGTGAACTGGACGTGATCATTTCCACCGGTGAGCAGGTGACCATCGCATTGCTGGCCATGGCGCTGAACAAGCGTGGTGTGCCGGCGGTGTCCTACACTGGCAACCAGGTCCGCATTCTTACGGATAGCGCGCACACTAAAGCCCGCATCCTGCAGATTGATGACCAGAAGATTCGCGCTGACCTGAAAGCCGGTCGTGTGGTAGTTGTCGCCGGTTTCCAGGGCGTCGACGAGCACGGCAACATCACCACCCTCGGTCGTGGCGGTTCCGACACCACTGGCGTGGCCCTGGCGGCAGCCCTGAAGGCTGACGAATGCCAGATCTACACCGATGTGGATGGCGTCTACACCACCGACCCGCGGGTCGTGTCCGTGGCCCAGCGCCTGGACAAGATCACCTTCGAAGAGATGCTGGAAATGGCCAGCCTCGGTTCCAAGGTGTTGCAGATCCGTGCCGTTGAGTTTGCCGGCAAGTACAACGTTCCGCTGCGCGTACTGCACAGCTTCAAGGAGGGTCCGGGCACCCTCATTACTATTGATGAAGAGGAATCCATGGAACAGCCGATCATTTCCGGTATCGCTTTCAACCGTGATGAAGCCAAGCTGACTATCCGTGGCGTGCCAGACACCCCGGGCGTGGCTTTCAAGATCCTGGGCCCTATCAGTGGCGCGAACATCGAAGTCGACATGATCGTGCAGAACGTCTCGCACGATAACACCACCGATTTCACCTTCACCGTGCACCGCAACGAGTACGATGCGGCGGAGCGGATCCTGCAGAACACTGCGAAGGAAATCGGCGCCCGTGAAGTGGTCGGCGATACGAAGATTGCCAAGGTGTCGATCGTGGGTGTGGGCATGCGTTCCCATGCGGGCGTTGCCAGCCGCATGTTCGAAGCCCTGGCCAAGGAAAGCATCAACATCCAGATGATCTCCACATCGGAAATCAAGGTGTCGGTGGTGATCGAAGAGAAGTACCTGGAACTGGCTGTACGCGCACTGCATACCGCTTTTGAGCTGGACGCTCCGGCCCGACAGGGCGAGTGATGCGTTGCCAGGAAGGCGCGGTTATCCGCGCCTTTCATTTTTTTGTCGGGTGTGTGGTTAAGACCTGTTCTTTTACCTGCGCTCGACAATACTTAGGCGTGTAGGGCTATGGCCATTTGGTTGTAGGTCGAATGCCTTTTTTTTGCAGACTGTTGTTCCCGAAATGAAATGCGTGAGGAGAAAGGTATGCTGATTCTGACTCGTCGATGCGCAGAAAGCCTGATTATTGGTGATGGCGAAATCACCGTGACCGTGCTCGGCGTCAAAGGCAATCAAGTGCGTATCGGGGTTAACGCTCCGAAAGAGGTGGCTGTCCACCGCGAGGAAATCTACCTGCGGATCAAGAAAGAGAAGGACGAAGAACCAAGCCATTAATTTTTATCGTTTTTTATGTTTGCAAACGGGGATGAAGCTGGTTAATATACGCCCCGTGTTGCGGAGAGCTGGCCGAGTGGCCGAAGGCGCTCCCCTGCTAAGGGAGTACACCTCAAAAGGGTGTCGGGGGTTCGAATCCCCCGTTCTCCGCCATTATTTGCTTAGTACGTTGCAATCTGGTTTTTTCGCTAAGTTGTTGAAACTAAACGAAAAAATAGCTTTACATAGAGATTGAACGGCCTATAATGCGCGGCAACAAATGCACTCGTAGCTCAGCTGGATAGAGTACTCGGCTACGAACCGAGCGGTCACAGGTTCGAATCCTGTCGAGTGCACCATTTAAGAGTTAGTTGCAGCAATGCAGGTAGCTTGGCTTCAACCAGTTGTGATCTGGTCTAAAAACACAATCTGCACTCGTAGCTCAGCTGGATAGAGTACTCGGCTACGAACCGAGCGGTCACAGGTTCGAATCCTGTCGAGTGCACCAAACAACAAAAAGCCCGCCTAGTGCGGGCTTTTTGCCGTCTGGGGTTTTTATTTCCCGGGGCGCCTTTTTCTCCCGCCCATGTGTTTTCCTCTCAAGCTGCGTCGTCGCAGTTCATATGTGTGGCCAATGCTCAGCTTTGTGTCGCAAGCGCTTGTTCTTTCCAGTTTTTTGACGTTAAACGCGGCCGCCCGGTGTATCATTGCGCCCGTCAGCCCCGCCGGGGCTTGTGGAACACCTCCATGGACTTACCCAGTAGTTACTCAGTACCCCGTTTTACCAATCATGAATTGACTGATTGATCCTTCCGGCGTGCCCCGCTGCTGGGAGTGGAGTTCGCCTATGACCGAAGTTGAAGTAAAGAAAACACAAGAAAGCCTGCAGGATCGCCTGGCTCAAGTCGTCGAGCTGCTGCAGCGCCAGCGCGTGGTCGAAGACCTGACGCATCGCCAGGAAGGCGCGAACAATGACCGGGTCGAGAACCTGGTCCACCGGCAAAACCTTGTCGAGCTGCAACGCAAGCTCGATGACCTGCACTCCGCCGACGTTGCCTACATCCTCGAAGCCTTGCCGCTGAATGACCGCCTGACCCTTTGGCAGTTGGTCAAGGCTGACCGCGACGGCGACATCCTCCTCGAAGTATCCGACTCGGTCCGTGAAACCCTGATCGCCGACATGGACGATCACGAGCTCCTGGCGGCCGCCAAGGACATGGATGCCGACGAACTCGCTGACTTGGCTTCCGAGCTGCCGCGTGACGTCGTCCATGAGCTGATGGAAACCCTCGATGGCCAGCAGCGCGAGCGTGTGCGCTCGGCGTTGTCCTACGACGAGGAGCAGGTCGGTGCGTTGATGGACTTCGAGATGGTCACCATCCGCGAAGACGTCAGCCTGGAAGTGGTTCTGCGCTACCTGCGCCGGTTGAAAGAGCTGCCAGGCCACACCGACAAGCTGTTCGTGGTCGACTACGAAGGGATCCTCAAGGGCGTACTGCCGATCAAGCGCCTGCTGGTCAATGATCCGGACAAAAAAGTCGCGGACGTCATGGCCAGTGACCCGGTGAGTTTCCATCCGGACGAAGACGCTTACGACGCGGCCCAGGCGTTTGAGCGTTATGACTTGATCTCGGCCCCGGTGGTCGACAAGAACGGCAAGCTGATCGGCCGTCTGACCATCGATGAAATGGTCGACCTGATTCGTGAGGAGAGCGAAAGCGAAGTCCTCAACATGGCCGGTCTGCGGGAAGAAGAGGATATTTTTGCGTCGGTCTGGAAGTCCCTGCGTAACCGCTGGGCCTGGCTGGCGGTGAATTTGATTACCGCGTTTATTGCTTCACGAGTGATCGGCCTGTTTGAAGGCTCCATCGAGAAGCTCGTGGCCCTGGCTGCACTGATGCCGATTGTGGCGGGTATTGGCGGTAACTCGGGTAACCAGACCATCACCATGATCGTCCGCGCCATGGCGCTGGATCAGGTGGGGACCGGGCATGGCAAGCGTTTGATGCGCAAGGAGCTTGCGGTCGCGCTGATCAACGGCCTGGTGTGGGGCGGTGTCATCGGTATCGTGGCGTACCTGCTGTATGGCAGCTGGTCGCTCGGCGTGGTCATGACGGCGGCCATGACGCTTAACCTGCTGCTGGCAGCGTTGATGGGGGTTCTGATTCCAATGACCCTGGTGCGCCTTGGACGAGACCCGGCGATGGGCGCCAGTGTGATGATCACGGCCATGACCGACAGTGGCGGCTTCTTCATCTTCCTGGGCCTGGCAACCATCTTCCTGCTTTGATCCTTTCCATGGATCGGGGGCATTTGCCCCTTGATCCTTTCCTGACCAAATCCCGGGCAAAAAAAAGCCAGCGCATGGCTGGCTTTCAGCTTTCAGTTGCCAATCAGTTGGCTTCTGCAGCTGCCTCAACGTCGTGGGCGATCAGCGAGACGAGAGCATTTTGCTGGCGGTGGGAGAGCTGACGAAAACGCTGCAGCAGTTCGCGTTCGTGCAGTGACAGCTCGGGGCTGTCCAGGCGCATGCTCAGCTCGTCGCCCAGCGCACCTTCCTGAATCAGGCTTTGTTCCAGGCGTGCGATGATTTCGGAGTTCATGCTGCGGTGATGATTGCGAGCCACCTCGGCAATGCGTTCCCGCATTCCGTCTGGCAGACGTACGACGAACTTGTCAGCCGTACGGCTGGAATAAATTGCCTGTTTCAATGGGCGCATATATTTAACCGGTTAGTTCAGGGGAGCGGTTTTTGGAATTGGCCGCAAGATGCATGTTAGGACAAGGTTTGCTGCCAAATGTTCAACCTGAATTGCAAAGAGGCCGCATCATGCCTCAGATTTGCCAGTTCCTTGGCGTCAATTCTGTGACAAATATTGAACCGGCTACCGGCTTTATGCCAGTACTCATTTCAAAATTTGCGGACTGGTTGGAAAACTTTCCGCGGACGCACCCAAATGAGTGTTGAGCCCGCAGACCCTGGGCGCAAAAGGCTTTTCGGGCGCACATCCTATAGCAATATGGCCTTTTGCCCTTAACTTTAAGATTAGTGGCAAATTGCCAATTTACGAATGCGGAGCGACATATGGTCGGCTGTCCGGACGGACGAGCCGAGGCGTGGCAGCGATTTTAGCGAGGGCGACGAGCGGAGGGATTCAGCGCAGTACGGGATCGAATTTGATGCGCCGACCAATGAAGACTGCCAATACCCACAGGCTGCCAAACACGCCGGCGGCGACGAAGGAGACTGTCTGTACGTCTTGCGACAATACGTTCAGGCCGAGGCCGGCGGCGGCCAGTGCCAGGGTCAGAAACAGCCAGGCGGACTTGTTCATGGAATGCTCCGGTAAGCGGTTCAGAAAACCCAGTGTTCAGCGGCAGGAGCAGCTTGAGTGCCCTGGGTCAGTTGCAGTGGGGATTGCATGTTCGGCTTCATGACAGCCAGTTGCGGGCGCTGCTGCAGGTGATGGGGAATCGCCTGGCTGACCTGCGCGGCGTCGTCGGAAGTGGTGGACTGAAAATGGAACATCACCAGCGCAGCCAGTGCAACGGTATTGAGGGCTAGTAGAAGTGCGCTGTTCATGTGCATGTTCTCCGCAGATGGCTGGGCCGGACTGTATTTGTAGGATAAAGGATTGCAGGTGTCGTGCCAGTCTTTAATTGACAATAAATCCTTTAAAATCAGACATTTATATAGCGTCCAGATTGCCATGCTGTTGCAATTTGCAATGATGGCATTTTGGGGGAGTGCATTTTGCACGATGGTCCGAACCGTCCGTAATCGTTGAGCGGAATACCACCGGCTGTCACTGGCATGGGCCTACACTCAAAAAGCCAACGGACGACATGACAAAATTCACCTGCGCCGTTAACATGCACGCCGTCCGTCGCCGTGCCCATCGCCGGTTGGCTGTCATTAGTCCCAGTAGCTCAATTGGATAGAGCATCCCCCTCCTAAGGGGAAGGTTGGCCGTTCGAACCGGCCCTGGGACACCACTTCACCGTTGCTGCCCAAGCGGCCTCGACGTCCGCAAGCCCCGATCAGATTTATCTGGCGGGGCTTTTTTGTGGCCGGGCGTTTGAGTGCGGCAGTCTTTTCAAACACCAACCGAACCTTGCCCGCGTTTGAGGTTCACACGGGAGGCAAGAGCGGGGCGGCGCAAGTATTCGTCTGCATCCTGTACCTCGCGGGTGACTGGCGAGCGTCTGACACGTAGCCAATTGGCATGAGCAAAATATTCCCCGGCAACCGCGTGTTTTGGCTGTCCGGACCCGACGACGCGGGACTATCATTCCGGTAGTCCTGACACCCACAGCAAGGAGCCGCTCGGAACGCCGATGCGCCAGATCTGGAAACCTTTTCGAGCCCTTTATTTTGCTTCCCTGATGATGCTGATCGGCTCTGGCCTGCTCAGTACTTACCTGGCCTTGCGCCTGGCGGCAGATCATGTCGACAGCCTGTGGGTCGGTGCGTTGATGGCCGCCAATTATTTTGGCCTGGTGTTGGGGGGCAAGATCGGTCACCGCCTGATTGGCCGCGTCGGGCATATCCGGGCCTACGCCACCTGTGCCGGGATCGTCGGCGCGGCGGTGTTGGGCCACGGGCTGATCAACTGGCTGCCAGCCTGGATTGTGCTGCGGATGATTGTCGGCCTGGGCATGATGTGCCAGTACATGGTCATCGAGAGCTGGCTTAACGAACAAGCTGAGGCCAAGCAACGCGGTGCGGTGTTCAGCGGCTATATGATCGCCTCGTACCTGGGCCTGGTGCTGGGCCAGTTGATCCTTGTGATGCACCCACAGTTGGGGCTTGAGTTGCTGATGCTGGTCGCGCTGTGTTTTGCGCTGTGCCTGGTGCCGGTGGCCATGACTCGCCGCATTCACCCGGCGCCGCTGCATCCGGCGCCGATGGAGCCGCGCTTCTTTATCAAGCGGGTGCCGCAGTCCCTCAGTACGGTGTTGGGGGCCGGGCTGATCGTCGGCTCGTTCTACGGTTTGGCGCCGCTGTACGCGTCTCAGCAAGGGCTGACCACCGAGCAGGTCGGCCTGTTCATGGGTAGTTGCATTTTCGCCGGGCTGCTGGTGCAGTGGCCATTGGGCTGGCTGTCCGATCGATATGACCGCGCGCTGTTGATTCGCTGTTTCGCCTTGTGCCTGGCGGTGGCCGCGTTGCCGTTGGCGATCATGACCCAGGTACCACTGGAAGTGCTGTTCGTCGCGGGCTTTCTCTGTTCCCTGGTGCAGTTCTGCCTGTACCCGCTGGCTGTGGCGTTTTCCAACGACCACGTCGAGGGTGATCGCCGGGTGTCGCTCACTGCGATGTTGCTGGTGACCTACGGCATCGGCGCCAGTGTCGGCCCGCTGTTGGCCGGTGTGGTGATGAAGCTGTTCGGCAGCCATATGCTGTATGCGTTTTTCAGCGTGTGCGCATTGATCCTGGTGTGGCGCATCCGGCCCAAGGCGGTCACCAACCTGCATCAGGTGGACGACGCACCGCTGCATCACGTGGCGATGCCCGACAGCATGTCCAGCTCGCCCCTGGTAGCGTGCCTCGATCCGCGAGTGGACGAACAGGTGGTGCAGGACCAGATGCAGACCGCCGTTGTGGATCCCGAGCCAGTAGTCGATCCCGAGCTGGATCAGCCGGAGCCTGTCACCGAGCCACCAGAGCATCCGGACCCGGATGATCACCCCCACGACTTGAGCAGGGCGCGCCCCTGAAAGCAAAAACGGGCAGCCCCCTTGAGGGACTGCCCGTTTTTTTGTCGCGACCTTTATTGTTTAAAGGTCGTCGTCCTTGTCAAACCGGCGCGCTTCACGCTGCAGTTGATACACAAACCGCTCGACCTGGCGCTGCACCAGCCCGCTCATGTTATGAAAACGTAGGCCGGCGAAGGTGGTGTTGATCCTTTCTTCGAAGTGCAGGTAACGCAGTTCTACCGAGGTGGTCATGCTGCCAAAGGGTAGCGCGGCGATAAATCGGTCGTAGACCTGGCCCAGTTGCAGGCGCTCGGAAATATCCCCTTCGAAGCGCAATTTGCAGCCGGTGGCGGAAATATCCAGCAACTTGCCGCTGATGGGGGCCTTGAGTTTGTCGCCGCCCAGTTCGACGCTCACCAGTTGCGCCAGCTTCAGCGCCGCGCGGAAGGCGTTGCGACGCTGATGGTAAATCACCTCGCCAGGCATGCTGCCGCGGTAAATACGGTGGCCGCCGGCTTCATCGAGGGTCAGGGTGCCGTTGCTTTCCCAGGCTACCCGCACCCCCTCGTGAAAACCTTCGATCCGGAAAGCTTCGCCATTCTCGAGGTAGCGTTCGCCGTCGCGCGGGACCATTTCGTCCAGGGCCAGTGTCTTGCTGTCCCGGTCGATTTCCACCAAGTAGCTTTGAAACCGCTGGTTGCGTTCATGGAAGGTGATGATCAGCGGATCATGGCTTTCTTGCAGCATCCGCAAGGTGCCAGCGATTTCCAGCGGCGTGGTGAGTACCTTGGGTGGCTGCGGAGCATCTTCCGCGTTAAGGGCGTTGAACACGGTTCTTCCATCTCCAGACAAAATACGACTACACGCAAGTGCTGTCATTTTGCCAGTATGTGGCGCGACTTGGATAGGGCGCGCTCAAACTGGTTTCAGGCTTGGCTGCGGGTGCTTGGCTTGGCCAGGCGTGAGGTGGAGCCTTGAGCGTTGTAGAGAGCCGGAGGCTCGCCGCCGTGGAGGATACGCAACTGATTGGCGGTCGTGGCTTGCTGAAGCTGGATGGCCTGGCCGTTGAGGAGGTTGGTTTCCTGGCACAGGGTCAGCAACTGGTTGAGTTCTTTGCTCTGGGCCAGCAACTGGTCGCCCACCGTGGAGTGGCTGGCGAGTTGTTCCAGGCCCTTGTGGTCGGCCGTGAGGCCCAGGCTGATCAGAATCTGGCTGCGCTTCTTGCCGTGCTGTTCCAGCAGGACGATCAGCGATTGCTTGCGCGCCAGGATTTCTTCCAGCATGCGCATGTCCCGGCCGTATAGGGCCAGTGATTCTTCTCGAAGGAGCTCCAGCAGCTGCTGTGCGGGAGGCAGGTCTTCAATGATCAGTTGTAGCAAGTTTTCGTCGTGCATGGCTGGCCTTGGGGTTTAAGCGTCCAAAAGCCTGGCGCAGGCCTTTGCCTAGCGCTCGGCTTCGAAGTTAAGCAGTTTGCTGGCTACACGGTTGCTGTCGACCTTATAGCTGCCATCGGCAATCGCCTGTTTCAATTCGGCCACACGGGCTTTATTGACAACTGGCTGATCGCTCAGCGAGTCAGTGACCTTCTGCAACTGTTGAGCCTCATTGCTCAGGTGTACCGATTCCCCGCTTTGGCTCGCACCGGCCTGTTCTGTCTTGGCAGGCAGAGGCTGGGACTTGGCTTCAACGCTGTCTTTGGCACCGTTGGTGCGCGAAGAACCGGGCGTTGGCAGGGCGTTATTCAAACGACTGAAATCGATGACCATGTTAAAAAAACCTCTGGGTATTTGGACGCTTGCCATGTTTTCGGCCATACCCGGACAAACTTTAGGCTCGATTGACAATAAACCTATGCGCGATGCCGCTTTGCGCACAGTGTAGGAAAAGCTGGCGTCCGATGCCAGTGATCTATAAAGCCACCTCAACCTGCCCCGGCGCAGTCACCCGGGCCTTGATCACGCGGTTGGAATTCAGGTTCTTGACGCGAATCTGTTCACTCATGCCGCCGTTGGACAGGGCTTCCCCCGGCATTTTTACATTCAGGCCACCGCTGCTGGCGGAAATCACCACCTGGTCACCTTTGCGCACGACTTCAGCCTGCTCGAGATGGACCAGGGTAATCACCTGGTCAGCAACCATTGGTCGGGTAAGTTTCTGCCCGAGTGCCTGGTCAAGGGACGTGAGGTAGCTCTGGGTGATCATGCTGATGTCGCGCTCGCGCATCGCGACGTCATCATAACCAATGATTCCGGTACGTTTCAGCGGGCGCGTCACCACCACCACTTCGCGAAACAGTTTGACCTGGGCGGGCACGAACACCGTCCAGGGCGAGGCGCCTTCGCAGCGCACTTTCACGGTCACGCGCCCGATGGGCTGGGCGGGGCTTTCCAGGGAAGCTGTCAATTCTCTGTCGCACATGGGCATGCGCAGGCGCGGATCCAGCTGGTTGACCTGGATTTCGTAGCGGCCCGGTGTCTGCGTCGTGGCCAGATAATCTTCTACAGTGAACTCAAGAAAGCCTTGAGTGACGCCGATAAGCAGATCAGGCAAGGTGATGTTATCGGCGCGGGCCGGCTGGCCCGTAGCCAAGGCAAGCAACGCCATCGAGACGCAGAGCAATCTGCGGTACTGTGGGGATCGGAGGCGTCGGGAAACTGTCGTTTTGATGTCCATGGCCAATAAAAAAGCAAAGCTCGTGCCGTTTAGTGTTGGGTACGCGTCGTACCCCTAAGTTTTAGCGTAGGAGTCTGGGCATGGCCGGTGTAATGGATTCAGTGAACCAGCGCACACAGCTGGTGGGGCAGAATCGCCTGGAGTTGCTGTTGTTCCGTCTGGACGGCAAGCAGCTGTACGGGATTAATGTCTTCAAGGTTCGCGAAGTGCTGCAGTGTCCCAAGCTGACAATAATGCCCAAGTCCAGCCCGGTGGTTTGCGGTGTGGCCAATATCCGTGGCGCGACCATCCCGATTCTTGACCTGGCAATGGCCACCGGTTCGGCGGGGTTGCAGGACCGCGAGAGCCCGTTCGTGATCATTACCGAGTACAACACCAAGACCCAGGGTTTCCTGGTGCGCTCGGTGGAGCGCATCGTCAACATGAACTGGGAAGAGATCCATCCGCCGCCCAAGGGCACCGGTCGCGATCACTACCTCACGGCGGTGACGCGGGTCGACAACCAGTTGGTGGAAATCATCGACGTGGAGAAAATCCTCGCCGAAGTGGCCCCGACCTCCGAGGCCATATCGGTGGGTGTGGTAGACGCCGAAACCGCGCACAAGGCGATCTCGCTGCGGGTGCTGACGGTGGACGACTCTTCGGTTGCGCGCAAGCAGGTGTCCCGTTGCCTGCAGACCGTTGGGGTCGAAGTGGTCGCGCTCAATGACGGTCGCCAGGCCCTGGATTACCTGCGCAAGCTGGTGGATGAGGGCAAGAAGCCGGAAGAAGAATTCCTGATGATGATCTCCGACATCGAGATGCCTGAAATGGACGGCTACACCCTCACGGCCGAGATACGCAACGACCCACGCATGCAAAAACTACATATCATCCTGCATACTTCGTTGTCGGGTGTATTCAATCAGGCGATGGTCAAGAAGGTCGGTGCCGATGACTTCCTGGCCAAATTCCGCCCTGATGACCTGGCATCCCGGGTAGTCGACCGGATCAAGGCAGCAGATCACGGCTAGGGGCCTTTTCCCTGGCGGTCACACGATTTAAGAGGCGGTATCATTGTCTACGGGTAATTTGGATTTCGAACAGTTCCGGGTCTTCCTGGAAAAGGCCTGTGGCATATTGCTCGGTGAAAACAAGCAGTACCTGGTATCCAGCCGTCTCAACAAACTGATGGAGCAGCAAGGCATCAGGTCCCTCGGGGAGTTGGTGCAACGGATCCAGGGCCAGCCACGCAGCGGGCTCAAGGAGATGGTGGTCGACGCCATGACCACCAACGAAACCTTGTGGTTTCGCGATACCTATCCGTTTGAAGTGCTCAAGAACAAGGTGCTGCCCGAGGCGATCAAGGCCGCTCCCGGCCAGCGTCTGCGCATCTGGTCGGCGGCCTGTTCGTCGGGACAGGAACCGTATTCGATTTCGATGTCCATCGACGAGTTCGAGCGGACCAACATGGGCCAGTTGAAAGCCGGGGCGCAAATCGTGGCCACGGATTTGTCCGGCACCATGCTCACCAACTGCAAGACCGGCGAGTACGACAGCCTGGCGCTGGGGCGCGGGTTGTCCCAGGAGCGCTTGCAGCGTTTCTTCGATCCCAAGGGAGCAGGGCGTTGGGCGGTCAAGGCGCCGATCAAGAGCCGGGTGGAGTTTCGCTCGTTCAACCTGCTGGACAGTTATGCCAGCCTGGGCAAGTTCGACATGGTGTTTTGCCGCAACGTGCTGATCTACTTCTCGGCCGAGGTGAAGAAAGACATTCTGTTGCGCATCCACGGCACCCTCAAGCGTGGCGGTTATCTGTTCCTGGGGGCTTCCGAGGCGCTGAACGGTTTGCCGGATCATTACCAGATGGTGCAGTGCAGTCCTGGAATCATTTACCAGGCCAAGTGATGAGTGCTTGAACAAAAAGGGAGGCCTGCACAGGCCTCCCTTTTTTATGGCCGCAAAGCGGCAAGCCCTCATTGCCGCTTTACTGGCGTTTCGCGGAAACCCTTTGCCGCTTTTCTGGCATTGCCGCCGGCAATTCCCTCGAAAACCCTTGATTTACGGGGCTCAAGCAACTTGGCATGGCCCTTGCTAAATCCTTGTTACGAAAAGCAGGTCAGCCCCTAAAGGTTTCCGCCATGAGCATCAGCTTCGATAAAGCGCTCGGTATCCACGAACAAGCACTGGGCTTTCGCGCCCAGCGTGCCGAAGTCCTGGCCAACAACATCGCCAACGCCGACACCCCGAACTACAAGGCTCGGGACCTGGACTTCTCTGCCGTGCTCGCCGCCCAGCAAGACAAGACCAAGAACGGCACCTTCGCCCTGAACATGACCAACAGCCGTCATATCGAGGCGCAAGGCCTGGGCAATGGTGACGAGTCGCTGCTGTATCGCACGCCGATGCAACCGTCGATCGACCAGAACACCGTGGACGCCCAGTTGGAGCAATCGGCCTACGCCGAGAACTCAGTGAACTTCCAGGCCAGCTTCACCCTGCTCAACAGCAAATTCAAAGGGCTGATGTCAGCCTTGCGTGGAGAATAAGCCATGTCCCTCGCCAGTGTTTTCAATATTGCCGGTAGTGGCATGAGTGCGCAGACCACGCGCCTCAACACCGTCGCCAGTAACATCGCCAACGCCGAGACCGTGTCTTCGAGCATTGACCAGACCTACCGCGCCCGGCACCCGGTGTTCGCCACCATGTTCCAGGGCGGCCAGGGCGGCCAGGGCGGCCAGAGTGGCAGCGGCGATTCGCTGTTCCAGAACCAGGATGCCGCAGGCCAGGGCGTGCAGGTGCTCGGTGTGGTCGAAGACCAGAGCAACCTCGAAGCCCGCTACGAGCCGAACCACCCTGCCGCGAACGAAAAAGGGTACGTGTACTACCCCAACGTCAACGTGGTCGAGGAAATGGCCGACATGATTTCCGCCAGCCGCTCGTTCCAGACCAACGCGGAAATGATGAACACCGCCAAAACCATGATGCAGAAGGTCCTGACCCTGGGTCAGTGATAAGGGGCGCCAAATAATGGCCATTGTTGATAACAGTTCGACGAACACGGCAGTCCAGGACCTTTTTAATTCCAAGGTCAAGACGGCGACAGATAACACCAGCGTCGGTGACGCCGCCAAGTCGGCGACGGGCAACCAGGCGATGGGCAAGGACGCGTTCCTGCAATTGCTGGTGACCCAGCTGAAAAACCAGGACCCGCTGTCGCCCCAGGACAATGGCGCGTTCGTCGCACAGTTGGCGCAGTTCAGCAGTCTGGAAGGCATCAACAACCTGAATGACTCGGTGAATGCGATTTCCAGCAACTTCAGCTCCTCCCAGGCGCTGCAGGCTTCGTCGCTGGTGGGGCGTTCGGTCATCACCCAGACCGACAAGGCGATGGTGGATACCAGCAAGAGCATGACCGGTTCCGTGGCGGTGACGGCGGCGACGGGCAACGTCTCCGTCAAGATCACCGACAAGGATGGCAACGTCGTTCGCACCATCGACATGGGCGCCCAGAGCGCCGGCAACTCCAGCTTCGTCTGGGACGGCAAGACCGATGCGGGTGAGACGGCGCCACCCGGCACCTACACCTTCAATGCCACCACCAAGAATGACAAGGGTGACTCGGTGGCCCTCGCCACCTCGCTGCCGGCAACGGTGACCAGCGTAACCCTGGGCACGAACGGCGCTGAAATGGTGCTAAACCTGGCGGGCGGCCTGGGCAGTATCAAGCTGTCGCAAATTCAGACTATCGGTACATAGAGCCGGCTAAATACGGCAAAAGGAGAGAGCAATGTCTTTTAACATCGGCCTTAGCGGCCTCTATGCGGCCAACAAACAACTGGACGTGACGGGCAACAACATCGCCAACGTCGCGACCACCGGCTTCAAGTCGTCCCGTGCGGAATTCGCGGATATCTACGCGGCTTCCAAGCTGGGTACCGGCCAGAACAGCATCGGCAATGGCGTGAACCTGGCGGCCGTGTCCCAGCAGTTCACCCAGGGTGACGTCAACAACAGCGGCGGCACGCTCGACATGGCGATCCAGGGCGGCGGCTTCTTCGTGCAGAAGGGCAGCGACGGTTCGCTGGAATACACCCGCAACGGTGCGTTCCGGGCCGACAAGGACGGCTACATCACCAACAACACCGGCACCTCGCGGCTGCAAGGCTACGCAGCGGATGCCGATGGCAACATCCAGAAGGGCGGCTTGACCGACCTGCAGCTCAACCTGTCGTACCTGCCGCCGAAGGCTTCGAGCAAGGTGGATTCCACCAGTAACCTGAACTCCTCCGAGACGGCGATCGACCAGACGGCGCACCCGTTTGATCCGACCAAATCGGACAGCTTCACCACTCAATATTCCACCACGCTCTACGATACGCAGGGCAACGCGCATCCGATGGTGCAGTACCTGGTGAAGACCGACTCCAACACCTGGAAGTCCTACACCCTGATCGATGGGCGCAACCCTGACGGCTCGCCGATCAGCGGCACCGGTACTGACGTGAAGGCGCCAGTCGCCTCGACGCTGTCGTTTGACACCTCCGGCAAGCTGACCGGGATCGTTACCCCGCCAGCCACCGCTTCCAATACCACCCTGACCATTTCCGACTGGAAGCCGGGCGGCCTGGTCAATGGTGTCTGGACGCCTAACGGTGCGGCCGCCAACGCAGACGGCGTGGCCGTCAACATGGGGAACATCACCCAGTACAACTCCGCCACCTACCGCAACCCGCCGACCACCGATGGCTACGCCACCGGGCAAATCACCGGGCTGAAAATCGACGGCAGCGGCGTACTGTTCGCCACGTTCAGCAACCAGCAGAGCAAGGCCATCGGCCAGATCTCCCTGGCCAGCTTCAACAACGAGCAGGGCCTGCAGCCAGCCGGCGGCACCACCTGGAAAGAAACCTTCGCGTCGGGCCAGCCGGGTTTTGATACCCCGCAAGTCGGCACCCTGGGTTCGATCGTGGCCAACTCCCTGGAGAACTCCAACGTCAACCTGACCAACGAGCTGGTGGACCTGATCAAGGCCCAGAGCAACTATCAGGCGAACGCCAAGACCATCTCCACCCAAAGCACCATCATGCAGACCATCATTCAGATGACCTGATGTTGTCGCTTTAACTCGCTTTACCGAAAAGCCCCTCGCGTGAGGGGCTTTTTTTTGGATGTTCAGATAACGCCTATAGGTGGGGCGTCACAGGCGGATACACGGCTGTCGGAACGGTACAAGGCCAGCCGGGCGATATCTGGAGCGGATTCAGTCAGGGCCCTGGCGGCAACTGCATCACTGTTTCAGCGATAAAAGTCGCCATGATGCACGTCGGCCAGAAGCCCACCGATGTTTTCAAGGAGGTGAAATACCTGCGCGAATCGCGACGGTGTTGTTCCAGGCAAAAGAAAACCCCCGATACGCCGTAGGCCTATCGGGGGTTTTTCAACCTTGGGTGGTTAGACCCAGGGTGTGCTCAGCTTATTGGCAAGCTTCGCAATCCGGCTCGTCGATCGCGCAGGCTTTAGGCACTGGCGCCGGGCCGGCAGGTGCGGCGAGAACCGAATCATCACCGTGGTTGCCGCCGCTGGAAACAGCGTTCAGCTTGCCGGTGTTGATGGTCGACTTCTCGGTGCTGGTGGCAGCCAGGGCACGGAGGTAGTAAGTGGTTTTCAGGCCACGGTACCAGGCCATGCGGTAGGTCACGTCGAGCTTCTTGCCCGATGCGCCGGCGATGTACAGGTTCAGCGACTGAGCCTGGTCGATCCACTTCTGGCGACGGCTGGCGGCGTCGACGATCCACTTGGTGTCCACTTCGAAGGCAGTCGCGTAGAGCTCTTTGAGTTCTTGCGGGATGCGCTCGATCTGCTGCACCGAACCGTCGTAGTACTTCAGGTCGTTGATCATGACCGAGTCCCACAGGCCGCGGGCTTTCAGGTCGCGAACCAGGTACGGGTTGATCACGGTGAATTCGCCCGACAGGTTCGATTTCACATACAGGTTCTGGTAGGTCGGTTCGATCGACTGCGACACGCCAGTGATGTTGGCGATGGTGGCGGTCGGTGCGATGGCCATGATGTTGGAGTTACGAATGCCTTTCTGCACACGGGCACGTACCGGCGCCCAGTCCAGGGATTCGTTCAGGTCAACGTCGATGTACTTCTGGCCACGTTGCTCGATCAGGATCTGTTGCGAATCCAGCGGCAGGATGCCTTTGGACCACAGCGAACCCTGGAACGTCTCGTAGGCGCCACGCTCGTCGGCCAGGTCGCAGGAAGCCTGGATCGCGTAGTAGCTGACCGCTTCCATGGACTTGTCGGCGAACTCGACTGCAGCGTCCGAACCGTAAGGAATGTGCTGCAGGTACAGCGCGTCCTGGAAGCCCATGATGCCCAGGCCGACCGGACGGTGCTTGAAGTTGGAGTTCTGCGCCTGGGGTACCGAGTAGTAGTTGATGTCGATAACGTTATCGAGCATGCGAACGGCGGTGTTCACGGTGCGTTCCAGCTTGGCGGTGTCCAGCTTGCCGTTGACGATGTGGTTCGGCAGGTTGATCGAGCCCAGGTTGCAAACGGCGATCTCGTCCTTGTTGGTGTTCAAGGTGATCTCGGTGCACAGGTTCGAGCTGTGGACCACGCCCACGTGCTGCTGCGGGCTGCGCAGGTTGCACGGGTCTTTGAAGGTCAGCCATGGGTGGCCGGTTTCAAACAGCATGGAGAGCATTTTGCGCCACAGGTCTTTGGCCTGGATGGTCTTGAACAGCTTGACCTTGCCCGGGTATTCGGTGAGGGCTTCGTAGTACTCGTAGCGCTCTTCGAAAGCCTTGCCGGTCAGGTCGTGCAGGTCCGGTACTTCGGATGGCGAGAACAGGGTCCACTTGCCGTCATCGAAGACGCGCTTCATGAACAGGTCAGGGATCCAGTTGGCGGTGTTCATGTCGTGGGTACGACGACGGTCATCACCGGTGTTCTTGCGCAGCTCGATGAACTCTTCGATGTCCATGTGCCAGGTTTCCAGGTAGGCACATACAGCGCCCTTGCGCTTGCCACCCTGGTTCACGGCTACGGCGGTGTCGTTCACTACTTTGAGGAACGGTACAACGCCCTGGGACTTGCCGTTGGTGCCCTTGATGTACGAACCCAGTGCACGCACCGGGGTCCAGTCGTTACCCAGGCCGCCGGCGAATTTGGACAGCATGGCGTTGTCGTGGATCGCGTGGTAGATGCCCGACAGGTCATCCGGCACGGTGGTCAGGTAGCAGCTGGACAGTTGTGGACGCAGGGTACCGGCGTTGAACAGGGTCGGGGTCGACGACATGTAGTCGAAGGACGACAACAGGTTGTAGAACTCGATGGCACGGTCTTCTTTCTGCTTCTCTTCGATCGCCAGGCCCATGGCCACGCGCATGAAGAACACTTGCGGCAGTTCGAAGCGGATCCCGTCCTTGTGGATGAAGTAACGGTCGTACAGGGTTTGCAGGCCCAGGTAAGTGAACTGCTGGTCGCGCTCGTGGTTGATCGCCTTGCCGAGTTTTTCCAGGTCGAAGGTGGCCAGGATCGGGTTCAGCAATTCGAATTCGATACCCTTGGCGATGTAGGCCGGCAGGGCCTTGGCGTACAGGTCGGCCATCTCGTGGTGGGTGGCGCTGTCGGCGACTTTCAGGAAGCCCAGGCCTTCGGCACGCAGGGTGTCCATCAGCAGGCGCGCGGTGACGAACGAGTAGTTCGGCTCACGCTCGACCAGGGTACGGGCGGTCATCACCAGTGCGGTGTTGACGTCGGTCAGGGCCACGCCGTCGTACAGGTTTTTCAGGGTTTCGCGCTGGATCAGGTCGCCATCGACTTCTTCCAGGCCTTCGCAGGCCTCGGTGATGATGGTGTTCAGGCGGCCCAGGTCCAGCGGTGCAAACGTACCGTCGGCCAGGGTGATGCGGATCGACGGGTGAGCTTGTACGGCAGCTTCTTCGGCCGGGGAACGTACGGCACGTTCCTTGGCGCGCGAGTCACGGTAGATCACGTAGTCGCGGGCGACTTTCTGCTCGCCGGCACGCATCAGGGCCAGTTCGACCTGGTCCTGGATTTCTTCGATGTGAATGGTGCCGCCCGATGGCATGCGACGCTTGAAGGTTGCGGTGACCTGTTCGGTCAGGCGGGCAACGGTGTCGTGGATGCGCGACGAGGCAGCAGCGGTGCCGCCTTCAACTGCAAGAAACGCTTTGGTGATCGCGACGGTGATTTTGTCATCGGTGTAAGGAACGACAGTGCCGTTACGCTTGATCACGCGCAATTGGCCGGGCGCGGTGGCGGACAGATCCAGGTTCGAATCAGCGGCCTGCGGCACGGAGCCCTGCGGGTTCTCGCGAGTTGTGTCGGTTTGCATGGGGGGTTGTCTCCACATTCTATATTTATTTGGGCACCATCACGGTGCCCACCGTTCCGTCCTGAAGCACTTACAACAGGCCAGGGGCCTGGCATAACAACTTCGGGACAGGAGGAAGGGAGCTGTTCGCGCCGCTTCCATGCCGAAGTCTTCGGTTACAAGCCTTGGGGCTCTTTACCGTATTCCTGGTGGGTGACAGTTTCGTACTGCAACACCCGTACCGTTTTCGCCTGATCGGGGCAGAAAGCGGCTGCCATCCGCGTGCGCGGTTTGGTCTTCTGAAAAAGGCTTAAGTTCACCAAACAGGAGCAAGAAAGAGCTTGAGTTTCTTGTCTGATTTGTGTTTGGTCTTTTCGCTGAAAACCCTACATGTAGGGTTTTTTTGGCGACGACCTACAAGATAATGCGTTTTGGGGGGCTTAGCAACGGACTACCTGTGGATAACGCTGTGGGTAAAATGTGTATGAAACGTGGAATGGCCGTGTAGGCCGCAGTACTGCTGCATTGCGCCGTTTGTCACCGAATATTCCGAGGTAAAAACAACCGGTTGGATTTTTGCGGGCGCGAACCCTATCACAAAAAAACACGATGTCCGAACGCATTTGCGCGCTTGTGGCAGAGGGCCGGCCCGTTGCTACAATCGGCGGTTATCCATACAGTTTATGCCTCGCCTACATGACAACTGTAGGAGCGGGCTTGCCCGCGAAGGACGTCAACGATGACGCTGGAAACCTGAATAAAACGCGGCGCCCTCGAGTTTTCTCGGGCAAACCCGCCCCTACAATAATTAGAACCGAGGTAACGCATGGAGCAAGAAGCCTGGCAGGTATTGATTGTCGAGGACGACGAGCGACTGGCCGAGTTGACCCGTGACTACCTGGAGAGCAACGGCTTGCGGGTGTCGGTGGAAGGCAATGGCGCCCTCGCGGCGGCGCGGATCATCGCCGAGCAGCCGGACCTGGTGATCCTCGACCTGATGTTGCCCGGCGAAGACGGCCTGAGCATTTGCCGCAAGGTGCGCGAGCACTACGACGGGGTGATCCTGATGCTGACCGCGCGCACCGACGACATGGACCAGGTGCTGGGCCTGGACATGGGTGCCGACGATTACGTGTGCAAACCCGTGCGTCCACGCCTGTTGCTGGCACGCATCCAGGCCCTGCTGCGGCGCAGCGAAAGCGTCGAACCGGCACTCCCCGAAAAACAGCGGCGCCTGCAATTCGGCCCGCTGGTGGTGGACAACGCCCTGCGTGAAGCCTGGCTGCATGAGGGCGGCATCGAACTGACCAGCGCCGAATTCGACCTGCTGTGGCTGCTGGTGGCGAATGCCGGGCGGATCCTGTCCCGGGAAGAAATCTTCACCGCCTTGCGCGGCATTGGCTATGACGGCCAGGACCGCTCCATCGACGTGCGCATCTCGCGCATCCGCCCGAAAATCGGCGACGACCCGATCCACCCACGCCTGATCAAGACCATTCGCAGCAAAGGCTATCTGTTCGTCCCCGAAGCCGCGGCTGACCTGACGCCGTGAACTCAATCTTCCTGCGCATCTACGGCGGCATGTGCGCGGCGCTGATTCTGGTGGCGTTGCTTGGCGTACTGGCCTTGCACCTGCTCAATGAAGTGCGCAGCGGCCAGTACCGCGAACGCCTGGCCCACGGCACCTTCGCGCTGATGGGCGACAACCTGCAACCCATGAGTGCCATCGAGCGCCGCCGCGCCCTGGCAGTGTGGGAGCGCTTGCTGGGTATCCCGCTGCAATTGCAGACCGTGGCCGAGGCGCACCTGGACCTGACCCAGCGTACCCGTCTGCAACGCGGCCAGGTGTTGGTGGAGCAAACCGGGCCTCACGCGGCCAGGGTGCTGCGCTTGGTCAGTGACCAGGAGCAACTGTTGCTGACCGGTGAAGTGCAGCAAATCAGCGAACAACTGGCGCGCGCGACGATTTACCTGCTGGCCGATGAGCTGGTGCGTTTCCCGGTGGCGGAGCAACCGCAGAAACTCGCAGACCTGAAGGAAGCCAAGGGCTTTGGTTTTGAGATGCACCTGTTGATGCTCAATCAGGCTGATATGGACGAAGACCAGCGCCGCCGCGTGTCCGAAGGCGATACCGTGATGGCTCTGGGCAAGGGCGGGGATTCGATCCGGGTATTTGCCGGCATGGTCGGCACGCCGTGGGTCCTGGAAATCGGCCCGCTGTATCAGATGAATCCGTACCCGGCGCAATGGCTGATCCTGATTGCGCTGATCAGCCTGACCTTGATCGGTTTGATCGTCTATCTATTGGTGCGCCAGCTGGAGCGGCGTCTGAGTGGCCTGGAAGCCGCCGCCACGCGCATCGCCAAAGGCAGCCTTGAAGTGCGGGTGCCGGCCCGCGGCGCCGATTCGGTGGGGCGCCTGGCGGCAGCGTTCAATGGCATGGCCGAGCACCTGCAACGCCTGTTGGCAATTCAGCGCGAACTGGTGCGGGCGGTGTCCCACGAATTGCGCACCCCGGTGGCGCGCCTGCGGTTCGGCCTGGAGATGATCGGCGACGCGGCCACGCCTGAAGCGCGGCGCAAGTATATGGAGGGCATGGACAGCGACATCCAGGACCTCGATGGCCTGGTGGACGAAATGCTCACCTACGCGCGGCTGGAACAGGGGGCGCCGGCACTGAATTTCCAGCGGGTCGACCTCAATGCGTTGCTGGATCAGGTGATTGATGAACTGTCACCGCTGCGCCCGGAAATCAACGTGGCGCGGGGCATCTGCCTGTCCTCGGCACATTGGGACGATGCATGGGTGGAGGCCGAGCCGCGTTACCTGCACCGTGCCCTGCAAAACCTGGTGAGCAACGCCATGCGCCACGCCCAGGGGCAGGTGCTGATCAGTTACCAGGTGGGCCAGGTGCGTTGCCGCATCGACGTGGAAGACGACGGGCCGGGCGTACCGGAAAGTGCCTGGGAGCGGATTTTCACGCCGTTCCTGCGCCTGGATGACAGCCGGACCCGCGCGTCGGGTGGGCACGGCCTGGGGTTATCCATTGTGCGGCGGATCATCTATTGGCACGGCGGCCGGGCGTTGATCAGCAAGAGCAACAATTTGGGTGGCGCATGTTTCAGCCTGAGTTGGCCACGGGATCAGGAGAAGGTCTAGGCCTGGACGGCCACCAGGCTCAACAACTGCCCCTCATCCACCGCAAACTGCGCCTCCAGTTCCTTGCCATGGCACCACTCTGCGGACAAGTCCGTCAGCAACCGCAGCCGCGCATGGCCGGTATCCGACCACTCCAGCAACTCGGCATGCTCAAAATAAAAGCGCTTCTGCACGATCGGGTAGAGCGCCTTGAACAGGCTCTCTTTCGCCGAAAACGTCAGCGTCACCACTTGCGCAACCTGCTCCCGCGGCCCGGCGGCCATGCGCAGCAATTCATCCGGTGTGAGAATTTCCCCGGCCAGGCGTTCCGCCCGCTCCAGGGTCAGCAGGTTCTCCAGGTCCATCCCCAGCCCGCGCCACTGTGACTTGTGGGCGACGATGGCCGCTGCATGGCCGGTGCTGTGGGTGATCGAACCGCTGATGTGCGCGGGCCAGACCGGCGCGCGGTCCTCGCCGATCGCCGGCACGCAATCCAGCCCGTCCAGCTGTTGCAGGGCCGCGCGGGCGCACAGGCGACCGGCCAGGAACTCCGTCTGCCGCTTGGCCACCGAACGCTGGATGCTCGCGGGCGGCGGCACGGCGCTGCGCTGGAAATCGCCGATGGCCAGCAGGGCCGGGTCAAAACGGGTGCTCAGCAAGACCGTGCCGGGCAAGGCATCGGGCAACGGCCAATGGGCGTCAAGTGGGGTGCAGCAGGCGGGTAGGGAATTCATGCCGGGTATTTTGCCGAGTTGCAGGGCCGCTGGATAGCCTGCAGCCGGGGATACGTAAATAACTCTTTACACAGTAGCCTGCCTCGGTTCAGCCCAGGTTCAGAGAGTGTTCAGGGGGAGTTCAGGGGCGTCTGCGTAGTCTGGCCCCGTACCCAAAGCCCAAGCGTATGAGGTAGCACCATGACTGCGATCAAGAAGCTGATGTTGGCCTTAACCATGCTCAGCGCCACCGCTGGCGTCCAGGCCTCTGATTCGAGTTTCGCGGGTTTCTCCAAGGAGAAGAGCAAAAAGCCCTACAGCCTTCTCCAGCGGGTGAGCTTCGAGGATGCCGGTGAACAGGCGGCTCCATGGGGCCAGTCCCTGGGCCAGCACACCCCGCAGTCAGACTATCGCGTGGGCAACGAAAACCTGTCAGGTCACTTCAACGGCAGTAAATTGCGCCAGCAAGACCTGCAGGGCCGCTATGATATACCCCAGTTGGAAAGTTGATTTGCCTTGGAGAGCTTTATGAAATTGCTGGTTGTCGAAGATGAGGCGTTGCTGCGCCATCACCTGTTGACCCGCCTTACCGACAGCGGTCACGTGGTCGAGGCCGTCGCCAATGCCGAAGAGGCGCTGTACCAGACCGGGCAATTCAACCACGACCTGGCGATCATCGATTTGGGCCTGCCCGGCATGGGCGGCCTGGACCTGATCCGCCAATTGCGCGCCCAGGCCAAGACGTTCCCGATCCTGATCCTGACCGCCCGTGGCAACTGGCAGGACAAGGTTGAAGGCCTGGCAGCAGGTGCCGACGACTACGTGGTCAAGCCGTTCCAGTTCGAAGAGCTGGAAGCGCGGATGAACGCACTGTTGCGCCGCTCCAGCGGTTTCACCCAATCCACCATCGTCGCCGGGCCGTTGCTGCTGGACCTCAATCGCAAGCAGGCGTCCCTCGACGAACAGCCACTGGCGCTGACCGCCTACGAATACCGCATCCTCGAATACCTGATGCGGCATCACCAGCAAGTGGTCGCCAAGGACCGCCTGATGGAACAGCTCTACCCCGATGACGACGAGCGTGATCCGAACGTGATCGAAGTGCTGGTGGGCCGCCTGCGCCGCAAGCTGGAAGGCCCGGCGGGTTTCAAACCGATCGACACGGTGCGTGGCCTGGGCTACCTGTTCAATGAGCGCTGCCGTTGATTCGCTCGCTACGTGTACGTTTGATGCTCGCGGCCACCATCCTGGCCGTGCTGTTTATGCTGGCCTTGTTGCCGGCCATGCAGGGCGCCTTCAGCCTGGCCCTGCAGGACTCCATCGAGCAGCGCCTGGCGTCGGATGTCACGACGCTGATTTCGGCTGCCCGGGTTGAAAACAATCGCCTGCTGATGCCCGCGCAGCTGCCGGACGAGCGTTTCAACCTCACCGACAGCCGCCTGCTGGGCTACATCTATGACCGCGAAGGCCATCTGGTCTGGCGGTCGCGCGCCACACAGGAAGAAAACATCAACTACAAGCCGCGCTATGACGGGCGCGGCAACGAGTTTGCGCGGATCCGCGAGGCCAACGGCCAGGAATTTTTTGTCTATGACGTCGAGGTCAAGCTGCTGGGCGGCAAGAGCGCGGCGTTCAGTATCGTCGCCCTGCAACCGGTGCGTGAATACCAACTGACCCTCGAAGGCCTGCGGGAAAACCTCTACCTGGGCTTCGGCGCCGCCTTGCTGGTGCTGCTGACCCTGTTGTGGCTGGGCCTGACCTGGGGCCTGCAGGCGCTGCGCCGGCTGAGCCAGGAACTGGATGAAATCGAAGGCGGCACCCGGGAAAGCCTCAGCGAGCAACACCCGCGCGAGTTGCTGCGCCTGACCGGCTCCCTGAACCGGTTGCTCCACAGCGAGCGGGAGCAACGCACCCGTTACCGCGATTCCCTGGATGACCTGGCCCACAGCCTGAAAACCCCGTTGGCGGTGTTGCAAGGCGTGAGTGAAGACATGGCCCAGCGCCCCGAAGATCGGGACCAGGCCTGGGTACTGCAATCGCAGATCGAACGCATGAGCCAGCAGATCAGCTACCAATTGCAGCGCGCCAGCCTGCGTAAAAGCGGCCTGGTGCGCCACCAGGTGCGGCTGGAGCCGGTGCTGCAAAGCCTGTGTGACACGCTGGACAAGGTTTATCGCGATAAGGGCGTGAAGGTCGCCTTTGAATTGCCGGACGAATGCGACGTGCCGATCGAGAAGGGCGCCTTGCTGGAACTGCTCGGCAACCTGCTGGAGAACGCCTATCGCCTGTGCCTGAGCGAAGTGCGCATCACCTTGCAGGAAAGCCTGGAGGGCACCGAGTTGTGCATCGAAGACGATGGCCCCGGCGTGCCGCCGGACCAGCGTGCGCGCATCCTGCAGCGGGGCGAGCGGCTCGACCGCCAGCATCCGGGGCAGGGGATTGGCCTGGCGGTGGTCAAGGACATCATTGAAAGCTATGGCGCCCGGCTGACCCTTGGGGATTCACCGCTGGGTGGGGCTGCGTTCAAGATCCACTTCCCGGCTGTTTGATCTTTATTGGCTGTGCCGGCCTCTTCGCGAGCAAGCCCGCTCCCACATTCGATGGCATTCCCAAGGTGGAACTCGGTCAAATGTGGGAGCGGGCTTGCTCGCGAAGAGGCCAGTCGCATCAATACACACCTAGGTTTCTTGTGCTCTATAGGCCCCCGGCGTCAGCCCGGTCCACTTCTTGAACGCCCGATGAAACGCCGACGGTTCGGAAAACCCCAGCTGCTCGGCGATCTCCTGCAGCGACAAATCCGCCCGCCCCAAATGATAGATCGCAATGTCCCGGCGCAACTCATCCTTGAGCGCCTGAAAGCTGGTGCCTTCCTCCCGCAAATGCCGACGCAGGGTCTGCGGGCTGATATGCAGGTGCTGGGCGACGGCTTCGAGGTCGGGCCAGGGCGTGCGGTCGCGGCTCAATAAGCGGCGCAACTGGCTGCTCAGGCTGTCGCCTTCATCCGGCCGCGACAGCAGGTCGGCCGGGGAGCGTTCGAGGAAATGCTTGAGGGTGCGCTCGTCCTGCAACAACGGCAGGCTCAGGTAGCGGCTGGGGAACACCAGGCTGCTGGTGGGTGCCGCGAATACCTGCGGGCAGGGGAACAGCAAGTCGTACTCACCGGCATGGGGCGGCGTCGGGTAGCTGAAGGTGGCCTGGTGCAGGCGGATGCGCTGGCCAATCAGCCAACTGCCGAGGCGGTGCCAGATCACCAGCAGGCATTCGCTGAGGAAGTGATCCGGGTCCCAGAGCTGCGAATCGTCCAGGCTCAGGCGGGCCATTTCTCCTTCACGTGTCAGACGCCAGCGCGGACCCTGCGGGAATAGGCTATAAAATAATAAGCCGCGTTCCAGAGCCTTCTCCAGGGTGCGGCAGTGAATCAGCGCGTGGCACATCATGGCGAAAGTGCCGCGCTTGCTCGGGCCTTCGGCGAAGCCCAGGTATTCGTCATCCAGCGCCAGCCACAGCATTTGCAACAACCGGGTGAATTGCTCGGGGGCGATGCGGGCGCGGGGCTCGCTCAGCAGTTCCGCAGTGATGCCGACCTGCTGCAGCAGGCCCGAATAATCGTAGCCGGCCCGGCGGGCACCGCCGAGGGCGGCTCGGGCGTAGTGACTGGCGATGGTTCGTTCACGCATGAGGGGCCTCGTCCATTGAGTGGCGGATGTTAGCCACCCCGGGCGGGTGCAACAAGGCGGATATCCGCCAAATTGTAGGACGAGATCAGGCGAGCAGGCGGAAATCCGCCACTGTCTGTAGGCATAACCTTAAGCTGGAAATCGCCCGAGCGCTGATGTCTAAAGGCCTTCAGGGAGTTTCAGCAGAAGTGGCACGACGCTTGCGATACAGAGCGCAGGGAGACCGCCTCGAGCAGGCTCTCAAACAACAAATCCCTCCAGTGCAGGAGGGTTCGCAATTCAAGTGTCGTGGGCAATGGCGGATATTTGCCACACGGGACGATTGAGGAACTTTGCAATGACGACTCGTCAGCCACTGTACAAATCCCTGTATTTCCAGGTGATCGTTGCAATCGTTATCGGTATTTTGCTCGGTCACTTCTACCCGCAGACCGGCGTGGCCCTCAAGCCACTGGGTGACGGCTTTATCAAGCTGATCAAAATGGTCATCGCCCCGATCATCTTCTGCACCGTTGTCAGCGGCATCGCTGGCATGCAAAGCATGAAATCGGTCGGCAAGACCGGCGGCTACGCGCTGCTGTACTTCGAAATCGTCTCCACCATCGCCCTGCTGATCGGCCTGGTCGTGGTCAACGTCGTGCAACCGGGCGCCGGCATGCATATCGACGTGGCTACCCTGGACGCCTCCAAAGTCGCGGCCTACGTGACTGCCGGTGCCGACCAGAGCATCGTTGGCTTCCTGCTGAACGTGATCCCGAACACTATCGTTGGCGCGTTCGCTACCGGTGACATCCTGCAAGTGCTGATGTTCTCGGTGATCTTCGGTTTCGCCCTGCACCGCCTGGGTGCCTACGGCAAGCCGGTGCTGGACTTCATCGATCGTTTCGCCCACGTGATGTTCAACATCATCAACATGATCATGAAGCTCGCGCCACTCGGTGCCCTGGGCGCCATGGCGTTCACCATCGGTGCCTACGGCGTAGGTTCGCTGGTGCAGCTCGGTCAGCTGATGATCTGCTTCTACATCACCTGCATCCTGTTCGTGGTGCTGGTATTGGGCGCCATCTGCCGCGCACACGGCTTCAGCGTCCTGAAACTGATCCGCTACATCCGTGAAGAACTGCTGATCGTACTGGGTACTTCCTCGTCCGAATCCGCACTGCCACGCATGCTGATCAAGATGGAACGCCTGGGCGCCAAGAAGTCGGTAGTCGGCCTGGTTATCCCGACTGGCTACTCCTTCAACCTGGACGGTACTTCGATCTACCTGACCATGGCTGCCGTGTTCATCGCCCAGGCGACTGACACCCACATGGACATCACCCACCAGATCACCCTGTTGCTGGTACTGCTGCTGTCGTCCAAGGGCGCTGCTGGCGTGACCGGTAGTGGTTTCATCGTACTGGCCGCTACCCTGTCGGCTGTTGGCCACCTGCCGGTTGCCGGCCTGGCGCTGATCCTGGGTATCGACCGCTTCATGTCCGAAGCCCGCGCACTGACCAACCTGGTTGGCAACGCTGTTGCAACCCTGGTTGTGGCCAAGTGGGTCAAGGAACTGGACGAAGACAAGCTGAAAGTCGAACTGGCTTCCGGTGGTCGCGGTATCTCCGACACCCGTGAAGAAGACGACCTGGGCGTGGCCGAAGGCCCGGCTCCAACCGCCGTCAAGTAAGGCTGCAGCGTTTGTGAAAAACCCATCTTCGGATGGGTTTTTTTATGCCTTCGGGAAGCATCAGTCACTTCGGATGATGGTTTATGTGATTGCCGCCGACCGCCGGGTTTGCCTACTCTGTGGCCAATCGAATCGGAATCGGAGTCCGCATGTCAGGTCCCTTGGCATCCCTCAAAGTACTGGATTTCTCCACCTTGCTGCCGGGGCCGTTCGCCTCGTTGCTGCTGGCCGACATGGGCGCCGAGGTGTTGCGCATCGAATCCCCCACGCGCATGGACCTGCTGCGAGTACTGCCGCCCCATGACCAGGGCGTGTCGGCCAGCCATGCCTATCTGAACCGCAACAAACGCAGCCTGGCCCTGGACCTCAAACAGGCCGAGGCGGTGGCGATCGTGCGGCAACTGGTGGCGGACTACGACATCGTCCTCGAGCAATTCCGTCCCGGGGTCATGGAGCGCCTGGGCCTGGGTTACGAGGCGTTGAAGGCGATCAACCCAAAGCTGATCTACGTCTCCATCACCGGCTACGGCCAGACCGGCCCCTACAAGGATCGCGCCGGCCATGACATCAATTATCTGGCCCTGGCAGGCATTGCCAGCTACACCGGGCGCCAGGACAGCGGGCCGTTGCCCTTGGGTGTGCAGTTGGCGGATGTGGGGGGCGGCTCGTTGCACGCGGTGATCGGTTTGCTGGCGGCGGTGATTGCCCGGCAGCACAGTGGGGTGGGGCAATACCTGGACGTGAGCATGACCGACTGCGCCTTCAGCCTGAATGCCATGGCCGGCGCCGGTTACCTGGCGTGCGGCGTGGAGCCGGCGTGGGAGAACCAAGTGCTCAATGGCGGCAGTTTCTATGACTATTACCGATCGCGGGAAGGACGCTGGTTGTCGGTGGGCAGTCTGGAGCCGGCGTTTATGCAGCAGTTGTGTACGGCCCTTGGCCGCCCTGAATTGGCGGCAATGGGCCTATCGCCCAAACCCGAGCAGCAGAAAGCCCTCAAGCTGGCGCTGCAGGTCGAGTTCGAGAAACGCAGCTTTGATGAGCTGTGTGAGCTGTTTGCCGGGATTGATGCGTGTGTCGAGCCGGTGCTGAATCTGAGCGAGGCCGTTGAACACCCGCAGTTGAAAGCCCGGGAGCTGGTCAGCCAGGTGCCGCGGGGCGATGGTTCCAGCCAGGCGCAAATGGCCTGCCCGCTGAAGTTTTCCGAGGGCTTGCCGGCGGCCAGGCACATAGGCGCGGCGGTGGGCGCTCACAGCGATGAGGTGTTGGCGGAGTTGGGCTTCAGTGCTCAGCAGATAGATGATTTGCGGCGTGCCAAGGTGATTCAGTAGCGCCTGGGCCGGCCCCTTCGCGAGCAAGCCCGCTCCCACATTCAACCGAGTTCCATCGTTGGAATGCGATCAAATGTGGGAGCGGGCTTGCTCGCGAAGAGGGCCTTACAAGCACCACAAACCTCACTCGACGCGGGTTTCCCCGGTAAACACCAAAGTCTGCCGGCACCTGCGGCACAAATACCGCCGCCCCTGGCCCACCAACCCGTGACGCTGGGGCGAAAACGGGAAGTCACTGTCGGCACACGGACAGCGGTAGATATACCGCGTGACGCGCCGCCGCTGGATTTCATAGGTGTGGCAGCGGTCCGGCGGCAGTTCGTAAACCCCACGCATGATCAACTGCCATTCCTCGCCATGGGGCTGGATGCGCTCGCCGAACAATTGGTGGGCAATCAGGTGCGCCACTTCATGGGCGACTGTCTGTTTAAGGAAGTGTTGGCTGTTTTCACGGTACAGCTGCGGGTTGAAGCGCAGCAGGTTCTCGTGCAAATGCGCGACACCGGCCTTCTGGCCCCGCAGCTTGAGGCTGACCTGGGGGCGTTTGAAGCTTCGTTTGAAAAAGGATTCGGCTTGCAGGAAACAATCTTCGACGCGGGTATTGAGTTGCTCGGGCATGCTGTACATATCTCCAGAGATGTCCAGTATGCCGCAAACAAGGGTGTATCCGAATCTGTCAGGCGCCGAATGGTCATGCATAACGCACAAAGCCACCTTGCGGTGGCTTTTCCTGCGGGTAAACCGCGTCAGTTGGTGTAGATCGGGCCTACGCCCAGCCCCCAGACGATCACGGTAAAGGCCATGATCGCCACCAGCACCACCAGGCCTACCGCCAGTACCGAGCTGGAAAACAGGAAGCCCTCGTCCGGGTGGATGTTCATGAAGGTCGGCAGCCCCACGTACAGCAGATACACCGTGTAGCAAATGGCCGCCGTGCCCACCACCATGCCCAGCCACATATGCGGGTACAGCGCCGCCAGCCCGCCGATAAACAGCGGTGTCGCGGTGTAGGTGGCAAACGCCACGCAGCGCGCCATGCTGGGGTTGGCGTCATAGGTGCGGGCCATCCAGTGAATGAACGCGCCCATCACCGCCACGCCGCCGAGCATCGCCGCGTAGGACATGAGGGTCATCCACAACGCGCTTTCCACCGTCAGCATCACCGGGGCGCGGCTGCCGATAACCCAACCCACCTGAGTGGTACCGATAAAGGCTGAGACAGCGGGGATGGCCGCGAGAATCAGCGTGTGGGTGAGGTACATGTGGCCGATGCTTTCTTCTTTATCGCCACGAATTTCCCGCCATTCCTGATCGGGGTGGGTGAAAAGTCCCACGACGTGATGGATCATGCCAGTCACTCCTGTCGTTATTACCATCGCCCCCCAGCGGAGCGCCCACGGGCCAATTGGCCTGAAAGGTCTGGATATATGTGCGACCTTATGTCGCAGTATAGGAAGTGATGACCGGAAAAAGTGTGGGGCTTTAGAGCAAATTGCGCTGTAAACATTGGGCTTAATCGCGGCGGGGTCTGTTGATTGGAATGCGGTCAACTGTGGGAGCGGGCTTGCTCGCGAATGCGGTGGGTCAGCTAAATACCTGGCGAATGACACTTCGCGTTCGCGAGCAAGCCCGCTCCCACATTGGAACTCGGTCGTCCATCCCGGTAAAATACCCGGCTTTTCGTCACACACCTTTCGCGGATCCAAGCGCCATGGGCACTCTTACGGTCAACCAGAACAAACTGCAAAAACGCCTGCGTCGCCTGGTCGGCGAGGCAGTCGCCGATTTCAATATGATCGAAGAGGGCGACAAGGTCATGGTCTGCCTGTCCGGCGGCAAGGACAGCTACACCATGCTCGACGTGCTGATGCACCTGCAAAAGGTCGCGCCGATCAAGTTCGACATCGTTGCCGTGAACATGGACCAGAAGCAGCCGGGTTTTCCCGAGCATGTGCTGCCGGCCTACCTCAAGGAATTGGGGATCGAGTACCACATCGTCGAGAAAGACACCTATTCGGTGGTCAAGGAGCTGGTCCCGGAAGGCAAGACCACCTGCTCGCTGTGCTCGCGCCTGCGCCGTGGCACGCTCTATACGTTTGCCGACGAAATCGGCGCGACCAAGATGGCCCTCGGTCATCACCGCGATGACATCGTCGAAACCTTCTTCCTCAACATGTTCTTCAACGGCAGCCTCAAGGCCATGCCGCCCAAGCTGCGGGCCGATGACGGGCGCAACGTGGTGATACGCCCACTGGCGTACTGCCATGAGAAGGACATCCAGGCCTACTCCGACCTCAAGCAATTCCCGATCATCCCGTGCAACCTCTGCGGCTCCCAGGAAAACCTGCAGCGCCAGGTGGTCAAGGACATGCTCCAGGATTGGGACCGCAAGACCCCGGGCCGCGTCGACAGCATCTTCCGCAGTCTGCAGAACGTGCAGCCGTCGCAGTTGGCCGACCGTAACCTGTTCGACTTCACCAGCTTGCGTATCGACGAAAGTGCGGCGTCGCGCTTCGTCAACGTAGTGAACCTCTGAGTGTTTTCACCGCTCTGACAGACGGCGCTCCTGGGCGCCGTTTTCATTTCAATCCTTAGGAGAGGGCATGCGCGATTACAAGTGGCTGCACGAATATTGTCTGAACCGGTTTGGTTCGGCGGCCGAGCTGGAAGCCCACCTGCCTGTGCCCCTGACCCCGGCGAAACTGCGCAAGATCAGCGATGACCGCTACTTGTCGACCTTGTCGCTGCGGGTGTTTCGCGCCGGCCTGAAGCACAGCGTGGTGGACGCCAAGTGGCCGGCCTTCGAGCAGGTGTTCTTTGGGTTTGACCCGGAAAAAGTCGTGCTCATGGGCGCCGAGCACCTGGAGCGGCTGATGCAGGACACGCGCATCATCCGTCACCTGGGCAAGCTCAAGAGCGTGCCGCGCAATGCGCAGATGATTCTGGATATCGAGAAGGAAAAAGGCAGCTTCGGCGGGTTTATTGCCGACTGGCCGGTGACCGATATCGTCGGCCTGTGGAAGTACCTGAGCAAGCACGGCCACCAGTTGGGCGGGCTCTCGGCGCCGCGCTTTTTACGGATGGTGGGCAAGGACACGTTCGTGCCGAGCTATGACGTGGTGGCGGCGCTGAATGCGCAGAAGATCGTCGACAAGGTGCCCACCAGCCTGCGGGACCTGGCCACGGTGCAGGGCGCATTCAACCAGTGGCATGCCGAGAGCGGGCGGCCGATGTGCCAGTTGTCGATGATGCTGGCTTACACCGTGAATCATTGATACCGGGTTGATGTCATCGCAGGCAAGCCAGCTCCCACACTTGGAATGCATTCCTCTGTGGGAGCTGGCTTGCCTGCGATAGCGGCAGGTCAGGCACTACAAAAGCATCAGGCAGGCAATCCTTCCCCCGCCAACCGCCGATTCAGCTGATGCCGGTACCGCACATACATCAACGCCGTGCAGAACATCGCCAGGCTCGCCAGCATCTCGAGCACACCAAACCACTGCCGGTTCGGGTCATAGGCCGCCAGCGCGCCCTTGATGAAATACAGGTTCACCACAAAGCACATCCATGAATGCCCGCGCGCGCTGCCCAGGATCATCCCCGGCGCCAGCAACAGCAGCGGCACCAATTCGATCAGCAGAATCACCCACGGCCGCGCGCCATGCAGATCGGCGAACGCCAGGTAGTAGGCACACAGCAGCCCCACCAATCCCAGGAACGCCAGCAGGCTCAACGCCCGCATCGCCTTGACCCGTGGCTCCAGCCAGGCCTGGGGCGGCAGTAGCTTAGGCTTCCTGGCCACGGCCGTTCTCCAGTAGCGCAGCGGTCTTCGCCAGGCGCAGGCCGAGGGCGCGGCACAGGGCGATCTCGTGTTGATCCAGCGCACGCTTGCCGTCGGCACCGGAATGGTGGCTGGCGCCATAAGGCGTACCGCCGCCCTTGGTGTCGAGCAGCGCCTGTTCACTGTAGGGCAGTCCGGTGATCAGCATGCCGTGGTGCAGCAGCGGCAGCAGCATCGACATCAGCGTGGTCTCCTGGCCGCCGTGCAGGCTGGCGGTGGAGGTGAACACACCCGCCGGCTTGCCGACCAGGGCGCCGGTCAGCCACAGGTTGCTGGTGCCGTCGAGAAAGTACTTGAGCGGCGCGGCCATGTTGCCGAAACGGGTCGGGCTGCCCAGCGCCAGGCCTGCGCAGTTCTTCAGGTCATCGAGGCTGCAGTACAGCGGGCCGTCGACCGGAATGTCCGGCGCCACGGCCTCGCATTCACTGGAGATGGCCGGCACGGTGCGCAGCCGCGCCTCAAGCCCGGCTTGCTCGATGCCCCGGGCAATCTGCCGGGCCATTTCGCTGACTGAACCGTTGCGGCTGTAATACAACACCAGCACATACGGCGCACTCACGAAACCAGCTCCAGGATGTTCTCCGGTGGGCGGCCGATCACGGCCTTGTCGGCGGTGGCGAGGATCGGACGCTCCATCAGTTTCGGATGAGCGGCGATGGCAGCGATCAACTGTGCTTCGCTGAGGCTGGTGTCAGCCAGGTTGAGGGTTTTATATTCGTCCTCGCCGGTACGCAGCAGTTGCCGCGCGCTGATGTTCAGCTTGCCCAGCAGGGCCTGCAATTGCGCGGCGTCGAGCGGGGTTTCCAGGTAGCGCACCACCGTCGGTGTGAGGCCACGGGCTTCCAGCAGTTCGAGCGCACCGCGGGATTTCGAGCAGCGCGGGTTGTGATAAAGCGTCAGATCGGTCATGTGCGGGTCGCATCTTGCGTAAGGTGGCGGGTATTCTACCCGCGCTGCGCCGCGTCCTTAAACCATGAGAGGCGATAGGCCGCAGCCAACGTTCATTTTTACGAAGGATTACCCCATGACGAGGCGACTGTTAGGCGCATTGGCAATCATCGGCACACTGCTGCTCAGCGGCTGTGGCAATGATTATGGCGTTGACCAATATGGTCAGAAAGTGGCCGCCGAGCGCCTGGACAAGCAATGGCTGGTGGTTAACTACTGGGCCGAATGGTGTGGCCCGTGCCGTACCGAAATCCCGGAACTCAACGCCTTGGCCGAACAGCTCAAGGGCCAGTCGGTGGGGGTGTTCGGGGTGAATTTCGACAACGTCCAGGGTGAAGAGCTCAAGAGCGCCAGCGAGAAGTTGGGCATCAAGTTCACCGTACTGGCGCAGAACCCGGACGGGATCTTCGACATTCCCCGCAGTGAAGCCTTGCCGGTGACCTACATCATCGATGACAAGGGCAAGGTGCGTGAGCAACTGATGGGTGAGCAGACGGCGGAAGGGGTGTTGGCCAAGCTCAAGGCGTTGCGCGGATAAAAAATGTGGGAGCGGGCTTGCTCGCGAATGCGGTGTGGCAGTCACCGGATACATCGACTGATCCACCGCTTTCGCGAGCAAGCCCGCTCCCACATTTAGACCTGCTGCGCCTTACAGATCAGCCTTCTTCCAGCCACAACCGCAACGGCTTGCCATCCGCCGGCCAGAAGCGGGTTTGTTCGATCGGCGAAATGTCCCAGCGCTGCACGCCCTGCAGGGCCTGGAAGAAGCGGTGCTCCTGCTCCATCAGCGCTTCGGCGCAGAGTTTGCGGGTGCTGCCGACCTTGCCGAAGCTCAGCTTGTCGCCGTCCAGGGTGTAGGGCGCAAACCAATGGTTGCAGCCACCATTGCCATAGGCCCGGCCATCGGCGCCGAGGGTCACGGTCAGGTGGGCGTAATCCATCAGCGGCCGCTCACCGATCCATTCCACCACGTAGCTGTGATCCTGCTTGAGCTTGACCTCGTCGCTGGCGCAGCCCGCAAGGCCTGCACCCAGCACGGCCAGCATCAGCAGGGCTTTCATTGCGCGGCCTGCTGGCATTTCGGGCAGCGGTGCTTGTCACCCAGGGTGGCCCAGCCCAACTCGGTAACCCGTGCAGTGGCGGCCGGTTGCAGCGGCTCCTTGGTCAGCTTGGTTTCCACCGCGAATTCAAACTCCAGCACGTTGTCGCAGCTGTCGCAGTTGACCTTCCAGGTGTGAATCTCCAGTTCGCCGAATTTCGGCCCCTGGGCCATGGCGACCCACTGGCCCGCCGGGCGGATGGAGTAGCGCGCATCGCCTTCGACGGTCAGGCGCATCGACAGGGTTTTGCTGCCGCGCAGGGTGACGATCAGAACGTCGCCGTTCTTGATCGAGCCACCGTTGCCGGTGACTTGATAACGGCCCGGCACCAGGGCGCGGCATTCGATCAGGGTGTGTTGCGGGCTCAGCAAGCTGAAGCGGAAATCGTGTTCGGCCATGGATCCTCCAAATAGGCGCGGCATCCTATCATGCGCCGCTACCCATCATGGCGCGGCTATGTGACCGCTGATCATCCTTCGACGAGGTTTTGCGCCTGCCCGCCAGCCCACGCCGCGATGTTGGCCAGGGTGGTGCCGGCAATCGCCCCCAGCGCCTCGCGGGTCAGGAAGGCCTGGTGCGCGGTGATGATCACATTGGGGAAGGTCAGCAGGCGCGCCAATACGTCGTCTTGCAGGGGCAGGTCCGAGCGGTCTTCGAAAAACAGCTGGGCCTCTTCTTCATACACATCCAGCCCCAGATAGCCGAGCTGGCCGTCCTTGAGCGCGTCGATCAGCGCCGGGGTGTCCACCAGGCCGCCGCGCCCGGTGTTGATGAGCATCGCGCCGGGCTGCATATGGGCGAGGCTTTGGGCGTTGATCAGGTGTTTGCTGTCCGCCGTCAGCGGGCAATGCAGGCTGATGACCTGTGACTCGCCCAGCAACTGCGGCAGGCTCACATACCGGGCGCCGAGGGCTTCGACCTGCGGATTGGGGTAGGGGTCGTAGGCCAGCAGCCGGCAGCCGAACCCGGCCATGATCTTGGCGAATGTGGCGCCGATCTGCCCGGTGCCGACCACGCCGACGGTCTTGCCTACCAGGTCGAAACCGGTCAGGCCGTGCAGGCTGAAGTCACCGTCGCGGGTACGGTTGTAGGCGCGGTGCAGGCGGCGATTGAGGGCCAGGATCAACGCGACCGCATGTTCGGCCACCGCATGGGGCGAGTAGGCCGGCACCCGCACGATGGTCAGGCCCAGGCGCTTGGCGGCGGGCAGGTCGACATGGTTGTAGCCGGCGGAACGCAGGGCGATCAGGCGGGTGCCGCCGCTGGCCAACTGCTCGAGCACCGGAGCGCTGAGGTCATCGTTGATAAAGGCGCAGACCACTTCGTGGTGTTCGGCCAGGGCCACGGTGTCGAGGTTCAGCCGGGCCGGCTGGAATTGCAGCTGCATGCCTTCGGGCAGCGGTTGGGCGAGAAAGCTGTCGCGGTCGTAGGTCTGGCTGCTGAAGAGGATGATGCGCATCAAATATTCCTTCTTGATGATGGAAAGCTGATTTTGTGGCGAGGGGGCTTGTCTGTGGTGAGGAAGCTTACTGTGGCGAGGGAGCTTGCTCCCGCTGGAGTGCGAAGCGCTCCCAGGATTTTGGGTCCGCTGCGCAGCCCAGCGGGAGCAAGCTCCCTCGCCACAGCAAGCTCCTCACCCCAGCAAGCTCCCTCACCACATTGCCCCGAAAGTTTACGCGCTGACCCGCGCCTCGCTGGCCAGCCGGGCAATCGCCATGTCCAGTTCATCCAGGGCCGGCATGGCCTTGGCGTCGTCCTGCTTGAGCAGGGTCTCGGCCCGTTGGCAGGCCGCACGCAGTTGCGGCACGCCGCAATACCGGGTGGCGCCGTGCAGGCGGTGCACCCGTTCGATCAGGGCGTTGCGGTCATTGGCGTCACGGGCGACGCGAATCGCTTCACGGTCCGCTTCCAGCGAGGCCAGCAGCATCGCGAGCATGTCTGCCGCCAGATCCGCCTTGCCGGCCGCCAGGCGCAAACCTTCTTCATGGTCCAGCACCGGCAATTGCGTGGCATGCCCGAAACTTTCGGTGCCACGGTCCGGGCCCTGGTTGCGCAGGGCCAGCCCGGTCCATTTCAACACCACCTGGGCCAGTTGCCGTTCGCTGATGGGTTTGGTCAGGTAATCATCCATGCCGCTTTGCAGCAGGGCGCGTTTTTCGTTGGCCATCGCATGGGCCGTCAGCGCGACGATGGGCAGCGGTGTGCCATGGCGTTCGCTTTCCCACGTGCGGATTGCCTCGGTGCTCTGGCGACCGTCCATCCCCGGCATCTGCACGTCCATCAGCACCAGGTCGAAGGCTTCCTGCTTCACTGCCTCGATGGCCGAGTAACCGCTTTCCACCGCCTGGACCTTGGCGCCCATGTCTTCCAGCAGGGTTTGCACCAGCAGCAGGTTGGCCGGGTTGTCGTCGACACACAGCACCCGCGGCGCGCGGCTGGACAGGGGCTCGCCGGGTTCGCTGCGCAGCGGGCGCGGGCTGATCAGGTCGGCCAGGGCGCGACGCAGTTTGCGGGTGCACGCGGGCTTGGCCTGCAACTGGCTGTTGGGGTTGGGCACCGAGGGGTTGAACAGCAGCTGTTCGGTGGTCGGGCACAACACCAGTACCTTGCAGCCCAGGTGTTCGAGGTCCCACAGGTGCTGGTTCAAACGCTCCGGCGGAATGTCGTTGGCGGTGATGCCCAGCACGGCCAGGTCAATCGCCTGTTCGGTCTGGTGGGCGCTGGTGATGCCGTTGGTCAGGCTTTCCAGGCTGTTGAACGGGGTGACTTCCAGGCCGCAGTCTTCCAGCTGATGTTGCAGGGCCTGGCGCGCCAGCTCGTGGTTTTCCAGCACCGCCACGCGCCGGCCCAGCAGCGGCGCGGAGGGCAGGTCTTC
The DNA here is from genome assembly GCF_013386245.1 of Pseudomonas sp. 21615526. Classification (NCBI taxonomy): domain Bacteria; kingdom Pseudomonadati; phylum Pseudomonadota; class Gammaproteobacteria; order Pseudomonadales; family Pseudomonadaceae; genus Pseudomonas; species Pseudomonas sp. 21615526. The sequence continues at coordinate 64,151 of NZ_JACAOM010000069.1, forward strand.
GATATCGTCACGGGTTTTCGGCAGGTTCAGGCTGATCCAGAATTCCGAGCCTTCTCCCGGCGTGCTGTCGACGCCGATCTCACCGCCCATCTGTTCGATCAGGCGCTTGGAAATCACCAGCCCAAGGCCGGTCCCGCCGGGTTGGCGTGACAGCGAATTGTCCGCCTGGCTGAACGCCTGGAACAGCGCCCGCACATCCTGGTTCGACAGGCCGATGCCGGTGTCCTGCACGCTGATGCGCAGTTGCACGCTGTCTTCCTGTTCGTCTTCAATCATGGCGCGGGCAACGATGGTGCCTTCGCGGGTGAACTTGATCGCGTTGCTCACCAGGTTCGTGAGGATCTGCTTGAGCCGCAGCGGGTCACCCACCAAGGCGAGCGGCGTGTCGCGGTAGACCAGGCTCACCAGCTCCAGCTGTTTGGCGTGGGCGGCCGGGGCGAGGATGGTCAGGGTGTCTTGCAGCAAGTCCCGCAGGTTGAACGGGATGCTGTCGAGCACCAGCTTGCCGGCCTCGATTTTCGAGAAGTCGAGGATTTCGTTGATGATGCCCAGCAGGTTATCGGCGGATTTTTCGATGGTGCCCAGGTAATCCAGTTGGCGCGGTGACAGTTCGCTTTTCTGCAACAAATGGGTGAAACCAAGGATGCCGTTCAACGGCGTGCGGATTTCATGGCTCATGTTGGCCAGAAACTCCGACTTGATGCGGCTGGCTTCCAGGGCTTCCTTGCGGGCCAGGTCCAACTCGATGTTCTGGATCTCGATGGTTTCGAGGTTTTGCCGCACGTCTTCGGTGGCCTGGTCGATGCTGTGTTGCAATTCTTCCTGGGCGTTTTGCAGGGTCTCGGCCATGCGGTTGATGCCCGAGGCCAGGTGATCCAGCTCCTGGCTGCCCAGGGGTGGCAGGCGGGTTTCGAGATTGCCGTCCTTGAGTTGCGCGACGGCCTGTTTGATCAGGCCGATCGGTGAGTTGATCGTACGGCTGATGCGCAAGGCGAGGGCCGCCGTGCAGATCAGGCCGATGGCGATCAGCAGCAGGCTCGCGAACAGGCTGCGGTAGCCACGCAGCAACATGCCGTTGTGGGACAGTTCCAGCTCGACCCAGCCGAGCAGGCGGTCGGATTCATCCGGGATCAGTTCACCGGCGAGGTTGCGATGGCGGCCGAACACCGGCAGCAGATAACGGGTGGCGTCATTGCCGGTGCGCTGCAACAGGTGCGAACTGTTGCCGATGGGCGGCTGGTTGAGCATGGTCGGCCCGGCGTGGGCCAGGGGCGTGCGGTCGGGCCCGAGGAACGATACGGCGCGCACATCGGTTTGTTCCAGGGACTGGGTGGCGATGCGTTCCAGCAGGTCGGTGTTCCTGGTGCCGAGGGCCGGGGCCACCAGCGGCGCCAGTTGCTCGGCGATCATCTCGCCGCGTTGCAGCAACTGCGACTGCAACTCCGAAAGCTGCATCCAGGTGAAGTACCCGCCCAGCAGCAACGCCATCAGGCTGGTAGGCAATAAGGTCAGCAACAGTACGCGGCCTTTTATCCCCATTCTTTTAAGCACGCCACTCTCCTGCTACCACACTGTTGTCGAATTCCACGCAGGCATCCGGCCCGCGCCACCTGCGCAGTGTAGCCATTTGCGCGGCGGGGAATCTTGCAAAATTAATGACCTGAGGCAAACCTTGGGCCGCCGGAAGCCCGGCGGCGGTTGCTCATGGGGGGGCAATCTTGAATAATCAGTCATTGAGAATGACTTGCAGACGCTAATGAATCCCGCAGCACTTGGCTTACCCAGTATCCTGGCGATTGAAGACGATCCTGTGCTTGGCGCCTATGTCCATGAGCAATTGGGCCTCTGTGGCTTCCAGGTGACCTGGTGCCAGAATGGCCAGCAGGGCCTGCAAATGGCCCGCGATCAGCGCTTCGACGTGGTGTTGATGGACATCCTGCTGCCGGGCATGGACGGTTTGTCGGTGCTCACGCATTTGCGCCAGAGCCATTCGATGCCGGTGATCCTGATGTCGGCCCTGGGGGCCGAAGCCGATCGCATCAGCGGTTTTCGCCTGGGGGCCGACGATTACCTGCCCAAGCCGTTCAGCATGGCCGAGTTGCGGGTGCGCATCGAAGCGATCCTGCGCCGGGTCGCCCTGGACCGGCGGCCGTTGCCGGCCCTGGCGGCGGTGCGCGGCGATGCCCGCAGCCTGCGTTTCGATGACGAGCTGTGTGATGTGTTTCACCGGGAGCAGTGGGCCGGCCTGACCCGCAGCGAATATCGCCTGTTGGAAACACTGCACCGCAACGCCGAAGAAGTCCTCAGCAAAGCCTTCCTCTACCAGCATGTGTTCCAGCGCGGCTATGCGCCCCATGACCGCAGCCTGGACATGCACATCAGCCAGATTCGTCGCAAGCTCAAGGCTGTCGGCTACAGCGAGCGGGAAGTGCGCACGGTGTGGGGCAAGGGCTATGTGTTGAGCGGTCACGATGACGGGCTTTAAAGCCGCGTTCAAACGGCTGCCGGGCAAGCATTCGTTATTCTGGAAACTGGCCTGCCTGCTGATCGCGTTCTGCTTGCTGATGATCTGGCTCAGTTGGTCATGGGGCCGGTATATGGAAGAGCAGAATGCCTTTCTGTCCAGCGAGGCCCGCGCCACCCTGAGCGGTTATGCCGCTGGCGCGGAACTGGCCTGGAACAAGGGCGGCAACGCCGGTGTGGACGAATGGTTGCACACCCTGGGCCAGCGCGAGCGCACCTGGGTGGGGGTCATCGGCAACGACCTGCAATCCCTGAGCAGCTACCCACTGACGGACAAGGAGAGCCAGCGCCTGACCTTCCTGCGCGGCCTGGACTGGCCCGTCAGCCGGCATGCCAAGGGCCTGCCGTGGTTGAAAATCCCGTTCCCGCTCGACCCGGGTGCGGGCTCCCTGGTGATCGAGTTGCCGCGGCGTTTCATGCCTGGGCAAAACCAGCTGTTCTGGCGGATCGTCACCAATGGCGTGATTCCCGGCCTGTTCACCCTGCTGCTGTGCATCGGCCTCTACCGGCTGTTGATCATGCCCCTCAACCACCTGCGAGAGCAGGCCAACGCCTGGCGTGCCGATCAACTGGGCACCCGGCTTTCCCGCGACACCACCAGCCGCCAGGATGAACTGGGGGAATTGGGCCGCGCGTTTGACCAGATGTCTGAACGCCTGCAAGGCACCGTGGCCCTGCAACAGCAACTGCTGCGGGATTTGTCCCATGAGTTGCGCACACCGTTGAGCCGCCTGCGTGTGGCCAGTGACAGCGAGCAGGACCTGACCCAGCTGCGCGAGCGCCTGGGGAGGGAAATCGACGGCATGCAGCGCCTGGTGGACGACACCCTGCAACTGGCCTGGCTCGACACCGAACGCGCGCCGTTGCCCAAGGAAGACATCCAGGTGCAGGCGCTGTGGGACATGCTCCGGGAAAACGCCTGTTTTGAAAGTGGCTGGCCGGCTTCACGCTTGCAGTGCGAGCTGGGGGCCGACTGCTGGGTGCGCGGTCATCTGAACCTGCTGGCCCAGGCATTGGAGAACATCCTGCGCAATGCCATCCGGCACTCTGCGCAAGACGGAACGGTGCAATTGGGCGGGCAGCGTGAGGGGGATCACTGGCACTTGTGGCTGGAAGACCAGGGCGGCGGGATCGATGAGGTGGAGTTGGAGCGAATCTTTGCGCCATTCACCCGGCTGGACGGCTCAAGGCCCGGCGACGGCGGCTTTGGCCTGGGCTTGAGTATTGCGCGCAACGCTGTGCAGCGTCAGGACGGCAGCCTGTGGGCGGAAAATACCGGCCAGGGTTTGCGTGTGCACATGCGCTTGCTGGCGCGCTAACGGTTACAACCTGCGCTGTTTGCGTTTTTTCCACTGTCGGGCCACCCACCAGCGCCAATAGCCCATGGTCAGGCAATAACCCAGCACCGCCATCACCAGCCCCAGTACTACCGAGCCCAGCAGGAACGGTTGCCACAGCGTCGACAACTGCCCGCTGATCCATTCCCAGGTCAGCTCGTCGGGCATGCTGCGGGGTGGCACATTCATCAGCCAGGCCCCGGTCATGTAGGTGCAGAAAAACACCGGCGGCATGGTAATCGGGTTGGTCAGCCAGACCAGGCTCACGGCAATCGGCATGTTGCCGCGCACGCTGATGGCGAGGACCGCTGCCAGCAGCATCTGCAAGGGAATGGGGATGAATGCCGCGAACAGGCCAACGGCCATGGCCCGCGCGACCGAGTGCCGATTGAGGTGCCAGAGATTCGGGTCATGCAGCAACTTGCCGAGAAAGCGTAAGGACTTGTGTTCCCGAATGCTGGTCGGATCGGGCATGTACCGTTTGAATAAGCGCCGTGGCATAAGGGGTCCAGGTCAGTTCGAGGGGCAAGTATGCCCGCATTCCACGAACGTGAAATTCAGACTTTGTGACAAATAATAATAGGCCACACCGCTAGCCCGGCTAAGACTCAATGGGTCGCTTTCAAGGAAAGATCCATGAGAACAGGGATGTTCGCACTCGCGCTGGGGCTGCTTGCCTTGCGTTTTTTACCCGCGTTGCCGTCCGGCGGCTGGCTGTTGCTGATGCCGGTGCTGGCCCTGATGCTGTTGCCTTTTCGTACCTATCCGCTGGGGTTTTTCCTGCTTGGCCTGGGCTGGGCATGCCTCAGCGCGCAGTGGGCGCTGGATGACCGGTTGGCCCCGCATCTGGATGGCCAGACCCGCTGGGTGGAAGGGCGTGTCAGCGGATTACCGCAGCAGATGGGCGACGGTGTGCGCTTCGAACTGACCGACAGCCGGTCACGCAAGGACCTGCTTCCCAAGCGCATTCGCGTGTCCTGGCGCGGCGGCCCACCGGTTAAGAGCGGTGAGCGCTGGCGACTGGCGGTGACTCTCAAGCGTCCTTCCGGATTGCTCAATGCCGATGGCTTTGACTATGAAGCCTGGCTGCTGGCCCAGCGGATTGGCGCCACCGGCTCGGTCAAGGACGGCCAACTGCTGGCACCGGCACGACATGCCTGGCGCGACGGGATTCGCCAGCGGCTGCTGGCAGTGGATGCCCAGGGGCGAGAGGCGGGCCTGGCGGCGCTGGTGCTCGGCGATGGTTCCGGGTTGGCCGCCGAGGATTGGCGGGTCCTGCAAGCCACTGGCACCGTGCATTTACTGGTGATATCCGGGCAGCACATCGGCCTGCTGGCGGGGTTGATCTATGGCCTGGTCGCCGGGCTTGCGCGCTACGGGGGGTGGCCAAAACCTTTGCCGTGGCTGCCCTGGGCCTGCGGCCTGGCGTTTGCTGCAGCGCTGGGCTACGGCCTGCTGGCAGGTTTCGAGGTGCCGGTGCAACGGGCCTGCGTGATGGTGGGCCTGGTGTTGCTGTGGCGTCTGCGGTTTCGTCACCTGGGAATCTGGTGGCCGCTGTTGCTGGCGCTGGACGCGGTGCTGATCCTCGAACCGCTGGCCAGCCTGCAGCCGGGGTTCTGGTTGTCTTTTGCGGCTGTTGCGGTGCTGATTTTGGCGTTCAGTGGCCGATTGGGCCCCTGGCCCTTGTGGCAAGCCTGGACCCGCGCCCAATGGATGATTGCCATCGGCCTGTTTCCGCTGCTGCTGGTGCTCGGCCTGCCCATCAGCCTGAGCGGGCCGCTGGCCAACCTGGTTGCGGTGCCGTGGATCAGCCTGGTGGTGCTGCCTCTGGCCTTGCTGGGTACGGTGTTATTGCCGCTGCCTTATATAGGAGAGGGGTTGTTATGGCTGGCGGGCGGCACGCTGGACGGGCTGTTCAGGGCACTGGCGCTGCTGGCGCAGTACTTGCCGGCCTGGATACCGGCGCAAGTGCCCATTGGCTATTGGCTGGTGAGCCTGCTGGGGGCAGTGCTGTTATTGCTGCCCAAGGGCGTCCCGTTTCGGCTGCTGGGTTGGCCGATGTTGCTGCTGGCGGTGTTTCCGCCGCGGGAGTCGATACCTCATGGGCTGGTCGAGGTGGTGCAACTGGACGTCGGCCAGGGGTTGGCGATCATCCTGCGTACCCGCAACCATGTACTGCTGTATGACGCCGGGCCGCGCTCCGGTGAGTTCGATCTTGGCGCGCGTGTCGTATTGCCTGCGTTGCGCAAGCTGGGTGTCGCAGAGCTGGACGTGATGCTGCTCAGTCATGCCGATGCCGATCATGCCGGCGGCGCGTTGGCCGTCGCCCAAGGGTTGCCGGTCAAGCGTGTGGTGGGCGGTGAGACGGCACGGCTGCCGGCCTCGCTCGGTACCCAGGCGTGTGTCAGCGGCGAGCAGTGGGAGTGGGATGGCGTGAGGTTCGAGCTATGGCAATGGCCTGATGCGACGGACGGTAACCAGATGTCCTGCGTGTTGCGGGTGCAGGCCAATGGCGAGCGCTTGTTGCTGACCGGGGATATTGACCATGACGCCGAGCGGGCATTGCTGGCCACTCCCATGGGCGCTCCTGTCGATTGGCTGCAAGCGCCGCACCACGGCAGCCGCAGCTCGTCGTCATGGGCCTTTCTACAGCGCCTGGCACCCAAGGCCGTGTTAATTTCCCGGGGGCGCAGCAATGGGTTTGGCCACCCGCATCCACAGGTGCTGGAGCGTTACCAGGCCGTGGGCAGCGTGATTTATGACAGTGCCGAGCAAGGCGCACTCCGCCTGCGAGTGGGCACCTTCCAGCCGCCGCTGGCCGCGCGCAGCCAACGGCGTTTCTGGCGCGAGCGCACGCCGCAAAACAGCGTTACCAAAGACCGGCCCCTGCGACAGGATGCTCTGGGGCAGGCCAGCCCTTCCACCGGACCCTTATGGTAAAGTGGCGCACTTTTTCGAGGGGACATTCACTGTGTGGGAATTGGTCAAATCCGGCGGCTGGATGATGTTGCCGATCATTTTGAGTTCCATCGCCGCACTCGGCATCATCGCCGAACGCCTATGGACCCTGCGTGCCAGCCGTGTAACGCCTGACCACCTGCTGGGCCAGGTCTGGGGCTGGATCAAGAACAAGCAGCTCGACAAGACAAAGCTCAAGGAACTGCGCGCCAACTCGCCCCTGGGTGAAATCCTCGCCGCCGGCCTCGCCAACTCCAAGCACGGTCGCGAGATCATGAAGGAGTGCATCGAAGAGGCCGCCGCCCGGGTCATCCATGAGCTGGAGCGCTACATCAATGCCCTGGGCACCATCGCCGCCATGGCACCGTTGCTCGGCCTGCTCGGTACGGTGCTGGGCATGATCGATATTTTCAGCTCATTCATGGGGTCGGGCATGACCACCAACGCCGCAGTGCTGGCCGGTGGTATTTCCAAGGCCTTGATCACCACGGCGGCGGGCCTGATGGTCGGTATTCCTTCGGTGTTCTTCCACCGTTTCCTGCAACGGCGCATCGACGAACTGGTGGTGGGCATGGAGCAGGAAGCCATCAAGCTGGTGGAAGTGGTACAGGGCGACCGTGACGTGGACCTGGTTGAGGGCAACGCGTGAAATTTCGTCGCAAGCAACGGGAAAACGTCGATATCAACCTGGCGTCGTTGATCGACGTGGTGTTTATCCTGCTGCTGTTTTTTGTCGTCACCACCACCTTTACCCGGGAAACCCAGCTGCGCGTCGACCTGCCGGAAGCCGTCAGCGGTTCGCCGGCGGAAGACCAGCAGGCCAAGCAACTGGACATCGCCATCAGCGCCGATGGCGTGTTCTCGGTGAATAACCAGTTGCTGGAGAAAAACGACCTGGCCAGCCTGATGGAAGCGCTGCAAAAAGAGTCTGGTGGGGACACTAACTTGCCACTGTCCATCAGCGCCGATGGCAACACCAAGCACCAGGCCGTGATCACGGCGATGGACGCTGCCGGCAAGCTCGGCTTCAGCCATTTGCGCATGACCACCGTCGAGGCGGCGAGCCAACCCTGATGGCCATGACTGATCGTTTGCTCAAGGCTTGGTACGAAGGCCATCCTGCACTTGCGTTGTTGCAGCCGCTGGAATCCCTCTATCGCCGGGTGGTGCAGCGCAAGCGCGCACGGTTCCTGGCGGGCGAGGGCGAGATCTATCAGTCGCCGGTGCCGGTCGTGGTGGTAGGCAATATCACGGTGGGTGGCACCGGCAAGACGCCCATGATTCTCTGGCTGATCGACCATTGCCAGCGCAGTGGTTTGCGCGTCGGTGTGGTCAGCCGCGGTTATGGCGCCAAGCCGCCACAGTTTCCATGGCGCGTAGAGGCCGATCAAACCGCAGCGGTGGCGGGGGACGAACCCTTGCTGATCGTGCAGCGCAGCGGCGTGCCGCTGATGATCGACCCCGACCGCAGCCGCGCCGTGAAGGCGCTGTTGGCCAGCGAAACCCTCGACCTGATCCTTTCCGACGACGGCCTGCAACATTACCGCCTGGCCCGTGACCTGGAACTGGTGTTGATTGACGCCGCCCGCGGGCTGGGTAACCGTCGCTGCCTGCCGGCGGGGCCGTTGCGTGAGCCGGTCGAGCGTTTGCAGAGCGTCGATGCGCTGCTTTACAACGGCGCAGGTTCTGACCGTGACGACGGCTTTGCCTTCCGTCTGTTGCCTGCCGCGCTGGTCAACCTGCATACCGGCGAGCGTAAACCCGTCGAACACTTCCCGGTGGGGCAGCAGGTACATGCGGTGGCCGGCATCGGCAACCCGCAACGTTTCTTCAATACCCTTGAAACGCTACACTGGCGCCCAATACCCCATGCTTTTGCCGACCACGCGCCGTACAGCGCCGAGGTCTTGAATTTCACACCGGCACTGCCGTTGGTCATGACTGAAAAGGACGCGGTGAAGTGCCGCGCCTTTGCCAGGCCCGACTGGTGGTACCTTGCGGTGGACGCGGCACCGTCACCGGCGTTTATCGCCTGGTTCGACACGCAGTTGATGCGCTTGCTGCCCGCTCGCCTTTTGCCTTAAAACGCTGCTCTCCAGGACATTCTCATGGACACCAAACTGCTCGATATCCTCGCTTGCCCGATCTGCAAGGGTCCGCTCAAGCTCAGCGCCGACAAAACCGAGCTGATCAGCAAGGGCGCCGGCCTGGCGTACCCGATTCGTGATGGCATTCCGGTAATGCTCGAAAGCGAAGCCCGCACCCTGACCACCGACGAGCGCCTGGATAAATGACCACCGCCTTCACCGTTGTCATCCCGTCCCGCTACGCCTCCACCCGCCTGCCCGGCAAGCCGCTGCAACTGATCGGCAACAAGCCGATGATCCAGCTGGTGTGGGAACAGGCCTGCAAAAGCAGCGCCGAAAGGGTAGTGGTGGCCACCGACGATCCGCGCATCATCGAGGCCTGCAAAGGCTTTGGTGCCGAAGCGGTGCTGACCCGTGAAGACCACAACTCCGGTACCGACCGCCTGGCCGAAGTGGCCACCAAGCTGGGCCTGGCGGCGGACGCCATCGTGGTCAACGTGCAAGGTGACGAGCCGTTGATTCCGCCCAGCGTGATCGATCAGGTGGCGGCCAACCTGGCAGCCCATGGCGAAGCGCGCATGGCGACCCTGGCCGAGCCGATTGAAGACATCGAGACCCTGTTCAACCCCAACGTGGTGAAAGTGGTCAGCGACATCAATGGCCTGGCGCTGACCTTCAGCCGCTCCACCTTGCCGTGGGCGCGGGATGCGTTCGCCAAACAGCCTGACGTGCTGCCGGCTGGCGTGCCGTACCGTCGCCACATCGGCATCTACGCCTACCGCGCCGGTTTCCTGCACGACTTCGTGAGCTGGGGCCCGTGCTGGCTGGAAAATACCGAGTCCCTGGAACAACTGCGTGCCCTGTGGCACGGCGTGCGCATTCATGTGGGCGATGCCCTGGAAGCGCCGCCGGCGGGCGTCGACACCCCTGAAGACCTCGAGCGCGTCCGTCGCCTGCTGGGGGCCTGATGCAGGTTCTGTTCGTCTGCCTGGGCAACATCTGCCGTTCGCCCACGGCCGAAGGCGTTCTGCGCCACAAATTGCGCGAAGCCGGCCTGGCCGATCAGGTTGAGGTGGCGTCTGCCGGTACCGGTGATTGGCACGTCGGCAACCCACCGGACAAGCGCAGCCAGCGTGCAGCGCTGCAACGCGGCTACGACCTGTCGGCCCAGCGTGCACAACAGGTGTCGCGTGCCGACTTTTCCCGCTACGACCTGATCCTCGCCATGGACCAGAGCAACCTGCGCAACCTCAAGGCCATGCAGCCGGCTCAAGGCAAGGCGGACCTGGACCTGTTCCTGCGCCGCTACGACTCGGTGGTGGATGAAGTGCCGGACCCGTACTACGAAGGTGACCAGGGCTTTGAAACTGTCCTCGACCTGATCGAGCGCGCCTGTGACCTGTTGGTGATTGAATTGAAGGGCCGGTTATGACTTTGCAGGTACGGGCACAGGTTTCGCTCAAGCCGTTCAACAGCTTTGGTATCGACGTGCGTGCCCGGCTGTTTGCCGAGGCCCACAATGACGCCGACGTGCGTGAGGCCCTGGCCTGTGCCGCCAAGCAACAACTGCCGTTGCTGGTGATTGGCGGCGGCAGCAACTTGCTGTTGACCCAGGATATTGACGCACTGGTGCTGCGCATGGCCAGCCAGGGCATCCGGGTGTTGCACGACGATGGCGTGCAGGTCGTGGTTGAGGCCGAAGCGGGCGAAGCGTGGCATCCGTTTGTGCTGTGGACCCTGGCCCAGGGCTTTTCCGGCCTGGAAAACCTCAGCCTGATTCCCGGCACGGTCGGCGCCGCACCGATGCAGAACATCGGCGCCTACGGTGTAGAGATCAAGGATGTATTCAGCGGCCTGACCGCCCTTGATCGCCAGACCGGCGAACTGCGGGATTTCAGCCTGGCCGAGTGCAACTTTGCCTACCGCGACAGCCTGTTCAAGCACGAAGTGGGGCGCTGGCTGATCCTGCGGGTGCGTTTTGCCCTGAGCCGCGCCGTGCATCTGAAACTTGAATACGGGCCGGTGCGACAGCGCCTGACCGAGCAAGGCATCGCGCAGGCCACGCCCAGCGATGTCAGCCGCGCGATTTGCAGCATTCGTAGCGAGAAACTGCCCGACCCGGCGGTGCTCGGCAATGCGGGGAGTTTCTTCAAGAACCCGCTGGTCTCCCAGGCACTGGCTGCCGAGTTGCAGCGTCAATACCCGGACCTGGTGGCTTACCCCCAGGCCGACGGGCAGATGAAACTGGCCGCCGGCTGGCTGATCGACAAGGCCGGCTGGAAAGGCTTTCGCGATGGCGATGCCGGCGTGCATCGATTGCAGGCGCTGGTATTGGTGAACTACGGCGCGGCCAGCGGCCAGGACATTGCCGGGCTCGCGCTGCGTATCCAGCAGGACATCGAAAAGCGCTTCAAGGTTGTGCTGGAAATGGAGCCCAACCGCTATTGAACTAAGCTCGTTTTTTGACGCACCAAGCCCTGCATAGCGGGGCTTTTTTATTGTCGCTGAGTTAACTTAGCTGACTACCGATATTTTTTATCATCTCATAGATGCTGTTTATCAAAACCAGCTACGTGTTTGGCAGGAGGCGAAGGCCTGATGGACAGTGTTGATCTGAATGTGTTGCGCAGCGTGCTGGAATGGCGCCGCGCCGGGCAGCGGGTGGTGCTCTACAGCGTGGTCCAGACCTGGGGCAGTGCGCCGCGTCCGCCGGGGGCCATGCTGGCCTTGCGCGGCGACGGCGTGGTAATTGGCTCGGTGTCTGGTGGCTGTATCGAGGACGACTTGATCGCCCGTTTGCAGGATGGTCGGTTGCCTGAAGACGGGCCGCCGGTGCAGCTTGTCACCTACGGCGTCACCCGGGACGAAGCGGCGCGTTTTGGTCTGCCGTGTGGCGGCACCTTGCGTCTGACCGAAGAGCGGGTGGGTGATCCAGGTTGGGTCGCTGAACTGCTGGCGCGCTGCGAAGCCCACGAGATTGTCGCCCGTGAGTTGGACCTGGCCACGGGGGAAGTGGTGTTGAGCGGTGCGAGCAAGACCGATGTGGTCAGCTTCGACGGCGAGCGTTTGCGGGCGATTTATGGCCCGCGCTGGCGCCTGCTGCTGATCGGCGCCGGCCAGCTGTCACGCTATGTGGCGGAAATGGCCCGACTGCTGGATTTCGAAGTGCTGATCTGCGACCCGCGCCAGGAGTTTGTCTACGGCTGGGAAGAACAGCACGGGCGCTTTGTGCCGGGCATGCCCGATGAAGCCGTGCTGAATATCCAGACCGATGAACGCACCGCTATTGTCGCGCTCACCCATGACCCGCGTCTGGATGACATGGCGCTGCTGACGGCCCTCAATTCCAACGCGTTCTACATAGGCGCCCTGGGATCGCGGGTCAACAGCCAGAAGCGCCGGGAAAACCTCGCGGCACTGGGGCTCAGTGCGGACGCCATTGCGCGGCTGCATGGGCCGATTGGCCTGCATATCGGCAGCCATACGCCGGCGGAAATCGCCTTGTCGTTGATGGCGGAAATCGTCGCCATCAAGAACGGGATCGATCTGCTGCAGAAAAAGCCGTTGCAGGCAGCGGTCAGTTGACGGGCATCGCCGTAATCATCCTGGCGGCGGGGCAGGGCAGTCGTTTTCGGGCTGAGGCGGGTGCCGATCAGGACAAGTTGCTGGCGCCCTGCGTGGGCCGGGATGGCATCAAGCGGTCGGTGATCGAGCAGGTATTGGTGAATCTGCCGCCTGTGGCTACGAGACGTTGGCTGGTGACGTCACCGGATCGCACCGAAGTGATTCGGTTGGCTAAGGTGCACGGTTGCGAAGTATTGCTTTTGCGCTCGCCGGGCATGGGTGACAGCATCGCCGCAGCGGTGGCGGCCAGTGGGCCGTCGGCTGGTTGGCTGGTGGTGTTGGGGGATATGCCGTTTATCCTGCCGGCAAGTATCGAGCAAGTGATGGCAGGCCTGGAGGAAGACGGTATCAGCGCCCCGGTGCATGCAGGTCAGTACGGGCACCCCGTGGGGTTTGGCCGTTCATTCGGTCCGGCCTTGATCGCGCTGACCGGAGACCGTGGGGCAAAACCGTTATTTGCCAAGGCTTCGGTGCAGGAAGTCGTAGTCGATGATCCCGGTGTGTTGTGGGACGTCGATGTGCCAGGGTTGTTGGACTACCGCTAACTGATGTAACGGGCATAAAAAAGCCCCGCCTGATCACTCAGGCGGGGCTTTTTAGTGGCCGATGGAATCAGACGAGGGGTTTAGGCTCGTGCTCTTCTTCCAGGGCCTTAGGGTGGTGCTCTACCACTTCCTCGACGGAACGTACGTTCTCGTCGATGGCAGGGGCAGTGTGCTCAACCACGGCTTCGGTGACCGGAGCAGGGGTTGCTTGGGCAACTTCAGCGACGGCAGGAGCAGCTTCGGCAGCGGCCTTGGCAGCAGCGGCGGCCGCTTCAGCTTCCTTGCGACGACGACGCACTTCACGCGGGTCGTTCGGCGCACGGCCGTTTTCGGTCAGGGCGCTGGCCGGAGCGGCTTCAACCACCGGGGCTGCCACTTCGGCAACCACTGGCGCTTCAACCACTGGCGCAGGCTCGGCAACAACGGCAACAGGTTCAGCAGCGACCACCACTTCAGCGACTGGCGCTGGAGCTTCTTCGACCACTGGCGCAGGCGCTGGAGCTTCGACCGCTTCAACCACCGGGGCAGGTTCGGCAGCCCACTGGAAGGCGGTCTGTTCTTCGCGAACTTCACGCACTTCAGGGGTTGGCTCGGCTACCGGTGCTTCAACGGCAGCTTCAACCACGGGCGGTTGTTCAACAACCACGGCAGGCTCGGCAACCACGTCGACTTCAGGCTGAGGCTCGCGAACTTCGCGAACTTCACGAACGTGACGAGCCGGCGCTACTTCCACTTCCGGAACAACCGGGGCTTCGACCGGGGTCGTTGCTTCAACCACTGGCGCTTCGACGGCTGGCGTCTCTACAACAGTGTTTTCCTGGATGGCAGCGGTGGCTGCTTCAGCTTGCTCGTTGGCCTGGGCTTCAGCAGGTGCGCTGATGACTGAGCTGGCGACAGCAGCGGTAACGGCCAGGCCGGCAGCCAGTTCGGCGCCAGTCGGTTCGCCGGTAGCGGCTGCGTTGGCTTCGCCGGTCTCTTCCGAACCTTCGATTTCGTTGCCGTTGGCATCACGTTGACGCTCACGACGGTTGCTGCGACGACGCTGGCCACGGGAGCGGCGGCGTGGACGATCGCCTTCGGCGTTGTCCTGGCCGTCTTCCTGTTGCTGGTCTTCGTTGGACAGCAGCTCTTCTTCTTCACCGGCTGGAGCCGCTTGCTCGGCACGTGGTTGACGCTCTTCACGAGGAGGGCGTGGCGCACGTTCTTCACGCGGCTGACGAGCTGGACGCTCTTCAGCAGTGGCAGCGGTGGCAGCAGCAGCGGCTACGGCTGGAGCGGCATCCAGCGGCTCGCGCAGTTCACGCACGCGTTCTTCACGCTCGCCACGTGGCTTGCGGTCTTCACGTGGAGCGCGTGGAGCACGCGGTGCACGTTCTTCGCGTGGTGCACGCTCTTCACGGGCCACGGTTGGTGTTTCTTCACGGGCTTCGCGCGGTTGGCGCTCTTCACGTGGGGCGCGTTCTTCGCGGGGTGCACGTTCTTCACGAGGCTTGCGCTCTTCGTCACGGCGACCGTTGCGATTGCGGCTCTGCTGGCGACCGTTGCGACGCTCTTCATTGCGTGCAGGGCGTTCAGTCACAGGCTTCTCGACCACAACTGGAGCCACTGGCTCTTCCTTGGTGGCGAACAGGCTGACCAGCGACTTCACCAGGCCTTTGAACAGGCTTGGCTCAGGCAGGGCAGCTGGTGCGGCAACCGGCGCGGCAGCTTCGACCGGAACCGGTGCGTTGGCACGGGCTGGCGCGGTCTTCACGGCGGCTTCCTGGCGAACCAGGGTGCGGGTCGCAGCGGCTGGCTGGACTTCTTCCACTTCGGCAGCGGCAGCAGCGATTTCGTAGCTGGACTGGTTGACGTGGGCTTCCGGGCTGTCATCACGCAGGCGCTGCACTTCGAAGTGCGGCGTCTCGAGGTGATCGTTCGGCAGGATGACGATGCGGGCACGGGTGCGCAGTTCGATCTTGGTGATCGAGTTGCGTTTTTCGTTGAGCAGGAACGCAGCGACCGGGATCGGCACCTGGGCGCGCACTTCGGCAGTGCGGTCTTTCAGGGCTTCTTCTTCGATCAGGCGCAGGATCGCCAGCGACAGCGATTCAACGTCACGGATGATGCCGGTGCCGTTGCAACGCGGGCAGACGATGCCGCTGCTTTCACCCAGGGATGGACGCAGGCGCTGACGGGACATTTCCAGCAGGCCGAAGCGCGAGATGCGGCCGACCTGTACGCGGGCACGGTCAGCTTCCAGGCATTCGCGGACTTTCTCTTCCACGGCGCGCTGGTTCTTGGCCGGGGTCATGTCGATGAAGTCGATCACGATCAGGCCGCCGATGTCACGCAGGCGCAGCTGGCGGGCGATTTCTTCAGCCGCTTCCAGGTTGGTCTGCAGGGCGGTTTCTTCGATGTCGCTACCCTTGGTGGCACGCGCCGAGTTGATGTCGATGGACACCAGGGCTTCGGTCGGGTCGATCACGATGGAGCCGCCGGAAGGCAGTTCGACGACGCGCTGGAAAGCGGTTTCGATCTGGCTTTCGATCTGGAAACGGTTGAACAGCGGAACGCTGTCTTCGTACAGCTTGATCTTGCTGGCGTACTGCGGCATCACCTGGCGGATGAAGGTCAGGGCTTCGTCCTGGGCTTCGACGCTGTCGATCAGCACTTCGCCGATGTCCTGGCGCAGGTAATCGCGGATGGCGCGGATGATCACGTTGCTTTCCTGGTAGATCAGGAATGGCGCGGAACGATCCAGGGACGCTTCCTTGATAGCGGTCCACAGTTGCAGCAGGTAGTCGAGGTCCCACTGCATTTCTTCGCTGCTGCGGCCCAGGCCGGCAGTGCGCACGATCAGGCCCATGTCGGCCGGAGCGATCAAGCCGTTCAGCGCTTCACGCAGTTCGTTGCGCTCTTCGCCTTCGATGCGACGGGAGATACCGCCGGCACGCGGGTTGTTCGGCATCAGGACCAGATAACGGCCAGCCAGGCTGATGAAGGTGGTCAGGGCGGCGCCCTTATTGCCACGTTCTTCTTTTTCTACCTGAACGATGACTTCCTGGCCTTCGCTCAGGACGTCCTTGATGTTCACGCGGCCTTCAGGGGATTTCTTGAAGTATTCGCGGGAGATTTCTTTGAGGGGCAGGAAGCCATGGCGCTCGGAGCCGAAATCGACAAAGGCAGCCTCAAGGCTTGGTTCGATGCGAGTAATCCGGCCTTTATAGATGTTGGCCTTCTTTTGCTCGCGTGCACCGGACTCGATGTCCAGGTCGTAGAGGCGTTGGCCGTCTACCAGTGCAACACGCAACTCTTCGGGTTGAGTTGCGTTAATCAGCATTCTTTTCATGTTGTACCGTCGGTTTCCGGGCTGCCGGAAACGGCGTTCGGCACACACGACTTCTCACGGTCGGTGTCAGGTGCGTCAAGAGTGGTTGGCCACTCCAGTGTCCAGCAATACCCGCCAAAATGGGCGGTATCGCGACGTACGCTTCCTGCTTGCTGTGGTGACTTAAGCACTCAGTCAGGAGGAGGAATCAACCGGCGACTGTGGACGAGATGAAGCGTCTAAATATAAGCCTAGTGCTACACAGTCCGACGGTTGTGCATCTCCACCCTACACGTATCCCTGATAATTCGGGTGCTGCCGCGCGCAGAATCCGCAGCGGGTTGGCATTTACCGTGTTCTCCAATGGGGAGTCCACGCTCATGGCTAAACAAGACCGGGTGTGGGCGATTGTGCTCTCACTCAGCTCGTAACAGGCGTTGTTTCCGAAGCATTCGCCGTGGTCTGGCTCCAGACTGACTGCACTTTGTGAACTGGCCGTAAATATCGGCGCAAAAGGCGAGTAATCACTCTGCTTTTTGCACTCGCTTCAGGCCTCATGTCACCTGCGCTTGTTACAATCTCGAGCCTTCCAGGGTGGCGAAAGCCCCGTAGGACGGCCTCGCGTCCTGATGAATTGCGATGGTCAGGGCCGGCAGTTTGCCGCTAGTCCTCTGTCCAGGCCGCTTTTGGCGGCGTTCGCGACTATAGCAGCAATGATTAAGTGCTTCAATTCCATAAAAAATTGTTATCATCGCCGCCATGACGACTACCGCCCCCCAGACCCCCAGCGTCCAGCTGCTCGAGGTCTCGCCGGAATATGCCGGCCAACGCATCGACAACTTTCTTCTTGCCAGGCTCAAAGGCGTGCCCAAGACCTTGATTTACCGCATTTTGCGTAAAGGCGAAGTGCGCGTGAACAAGGGCCGGATCAAGCCCGAGTACAAGCTGCAGGCGGGCGACATCGTCCGCGTGCCGCCGGTGCGGGTGCCTGAGCGTGACGAACCGGTCCCACTGGCCCAGGGCCTGTTGCAGCGCCTTGAAGCGTCGATTGTCTTCGAAGACAAGGCACTGATCGTGATCAACAAGCCGTGTGGCATCGCGGTCCACGGTGGCAGCGGCCTCAACTACGGGGTGATCGAAGCCTTTCGTCAGTTGCGCCCGGATGCCAAGGAGCTGGAGCTGGTCCACCGTCTGGACCGTGACACCTCCGGCCTGTTGATGATCGCCAAGAAACGCAGCATGTTGCGCCACCTGCATGCCGCCCTGCGCGGTGATGGCGTGGACAAGCGCTACATGGCGCTGGTGCGTGGCAACTGGGCCACCTCGATCAAGAGCGTGCGCGCGCCGTTGCAGAAGAGCAACCTGCGTTCCGGCGAGCGCATGGTCGAGGTGGACGAGGAGGGCAAGGAGGCGCTGACCCTGTTCAAGGTGCTGCGCCGCTTTGGTGACTTTGCCACCATGGTCGAGGCCAAGCCGGTCACTGGCCGTACCCACCAAATTCGTGTGCACACCCTGCATGCGGGGCACTGCATTGCCGGCGATATCAAATACGGCGATGAAGATTTCTCCAAGGAAATCCGCGACCTGGGTGGCAAACGCCTGTTCCTGCACGCCTACATGCTGACCGTGCCGCTGCCCGATGGTGGCGAATTGAAGCTGCAAGCGCCTGTCGATGAAATGTGGGCCAAGACCGTGGAGCGCCTGAGTGTCGCACCCTGACTACAAGCTGTTGATCTTTGACTGGGATGGCACGTTGTGTAATTCCATTGGTCGGATTGTCGAGTCGATGCACGCTGCGTCGACCCGTTCCGGTTATGCGCTGTGCGACGACCTGGCGGTCAAGGGCATTATTGGCCTGGGCCTGCCGGAAGCGATCCGCACCCTGTACCCGGAGATTGGTGATGACGAGCTGATAGCGTTTCGTCAGCACTACGCCGATCACTACATGGCGCTCGACGCCCAGCCTTCGCCGCTGTTTGAAGGCGTGGCGCAGGCCATGGAAGCATTTCGCGCCGACGGTTATCACCTTGCGGTCGCGACCGGCAAGGCCCGTCGCGGCCTGGACCGGGTGCTCAAGGCCCATGGCTGGGAAGATTATTTCGACGCCACCCGTGCGGCGGATGAAACCGCCAGCAAGCCCCACCCTCTGATGCTCGAGCAGATCCTCGCTCAATGTGGCGTGTCGCCTCGGCAGGCGTTGATGGTGGGTGATGCGTCGTTCGACCTGATGATGGCGCGTAATGCTGGCATGGACTCCGTGGCGGTCAGCTACGGCGCCCAATCTGCCCAGGCGTTGCAGGCCTACGAGCCGCGCCTGACAATTGACCGTTTTTCTGAATTGCAGGCCTGGCTCAGCCGGGCCCATTAAGTCTTCGCTGGGGTAGATGGCATGACCGATGAGTGGAAAGCGCCTGAGAAGGCCAATGCCGATAACAATGGCGATGACAGAAGCTGGAAGTTGCTGGAGAAGACGCTGCTGGCCAGTGTCCAGGAGCAGCGTCGCTCCCGGCGTTGGGGGATCTTTTTCAAGCTTCTGACCTTTATTTATCTGTTGGGCATGCTGGTGCTGTTCAGTCCGCTGATGGACATGGAGAAGAGCGCCACCCGAAGCGGTCATTACACGGCGTTGATCGAAGTGCGCGGAGTGATTGCCGACAAGGAGTCTGCCAGTGCAGACAACATCGTCAGCAGCCTGCGGGCGGCCTTCGAGGACTCCAAGGTCAAGGCTGTGATCCTGCGCATCAACAGCCCGGGCGGCAGTCCGGTGCAATCGGGTTACGTGTACGACGAGATTCGTCGCCTGCGCGCCTTGCACCCGGACATCAAGCTGTATGCAGTGATTTCCGACCTGGGTGCCTCGGGTGCCTATTACATCGCCAGTGCCGCCGACCAGATCTACGCCGACAAGGCCAGTCTGGTGGGTTCGATTGGTGTGACGGCGGCCGGTTATGGCTTTGTCGGCACCATGGAGAAGCTCGGGGTTGAGCGTCGTACCTACACGTCGGGTGAGCACAAGTCGTTCCTGGACCCGTTCCAGCCGCAAAAGGCGGATGAAACCCAGTTCTGGCAGGGTGTGCTGGATACCACTCATCGGCAGTTCATCGCCAGTGTGAAGCAGGGGCGCGGTGACCGGCTCAAGGATAAGGAGCATCCGGAGCTGTTCTCCGGTCTGGTCTGGTCTGGCGAGCAAGCGCTGCCATTGGGCTTGATCGATGGCCTGGGCAGTGCCAGTTCGGTGGCGCGGGACGTGATTGGCGAGAAAGAACTGGTGGACTTCACTGTTCAGGAATCGCCGTTTGACCGTTTCTCCAAGAAGCTGGGTGCCAGCGTGGCTGAGAAGCTGGCGCTATACATGGGCTTCCAGGGTCCGACTCTGCGCTGAGAGCTTGAGCGCGACATGGCTCGAAATGTGGGAGCTGGCTTGCCTGCGATAGCATCACCTCGGTGCAACTGATGTACCGAGGTGTCTGCATCGCAGGCAAGCCAGCTCCCACATCTGTTTGTGGTGTCCTTAGGGGATTTGCACGCCCTCGGCCAGCAACATGTCCACCAGTCGGATCAGCGGCAGTCCGACCAGGCTGGTGGCGTCTGGCCCTTCGGTGCTTTGAAACAGGCTCACCCCCAGGCCTTCGGCCTTGAAGCTGCCAGCGCAGTCGTAGGGTTGCTCGATGCGCAGGTAGCGTTCGATGCGTGCGGCGTCCAGCGTGCGCATGTGTACGGTGAAGGGGATGCAGTCGACCTGGCAATGGCCGGTGGCGCTGTTCAGTACAGCCAGGCCGGTGAGGAAGCTGACTCGCTTGCCGCTGGCCGCCAGCAGTTGCTCACGGGCTTTCTCGAAGGTGTGGGGCTTGCCGATGATCTGGCCGTCGAGCGCGGCGACCTGGTCCGAGCCGATGATCAGGTGGCCCGGATGGCTGTCAGCCAGGGCGCGGGCCTTTTCCTCGGCCAGGCGCTTGACCAGCTCCACGGCGGACTCGTCCGGGCGGTGGCTTTCGTCGATATCCGGCGAACTGCAGATGAACGGCAGGTGCAGGCGGTTCAACAATTCCCGGCGATAAACCGAGCTGGAAGCGAGTAATAAAGGCAGCATGGGCGTCTCCTCAAGGCAGTCGCGGATTCTAGCGGGGAGGCCCGGTGACGGACAGGGCTGAATTTCCTTTGACATGGCCGGGTGCATCCCTATAATGCTGCGCCTATGTTGAATGACCCGATTCCACCTCACGTTGACCCGCGCAAATTGGCTGATCGTGGCACCACCCTTCAAGGTGAGCTGCTCCTGGCCGATTTGGAGAGACTCTGCGACCCGCTTTCCGACACTGTCGGTACGGTGCAGGCTAAATTCGTTTTTGAACGAGATGAACGTAAGTCTGTGGTAATCCACAGCTTTATCGACACCGAAGTCAAAATGGTTTGCCAGCGTTGTCTTGAGCTGGTCACCCTGCCGATCCACAGCGAATGCAGTTATGCTGTGGTGAAAGAGGGTGCGAATACCCAGTCGTTGCCGAAAGGTTATGACGTGCTGGAACTGGGCGAAGATCCTTTGGATCTGCAGTCACTGATCGAGGAGGAGCTTTTGCTCGCCTTGCCCATTGTGCCTGCTCATCATCCGGAAGAATGCCAGCAGCCGGCGGGTCTCGATGAGCCCGAACCGAGCGAGGACGAGGTAACGCGGTCCAACCCGTTCAGTGTATTGGCGCAGTTAAAGCGTGACCCAAACGTTTAGGAGTTAATCAATTATGGCTGTTCAGCAGAACAAAAAATCCCGCTCTGCCCGTGACATGCGTCGTTCGCACGACGCCCTGACGGCAAGCACTCTGTCTGTAGAAAAAACCACCGGTGAAGTTCACCTGCGTCACCACGTATCGCCAGAAGGCGTATACCGTGGCCGTAAAGTGATCGACAAGGGCGCTGACGAGTAATCACTTGTCTGCTCAAGTCATCGCGATTGACGCAATGGGCGGGGACTTCGGTCCCCGCAGCATTGTTCAGGCCTGCATTGCTTGCCTGTCTGCCACGCCCTCGCTGCACCTGACCCTCGTCGGTCAACCCTCCTTACTTGAAGAACTGATTGCCAGTCATCCGGCGGTGGATCGCGCGCGCCTGACTATTACACCGGCCAGCGAAACCATCACCATGGATGAAAAGCCTGCGCAGGCCTTGCGCGGCAAGCCTGATTCTTCGATGCGGGTGGCGCTTGAGCTGGTACGCGACGGTAAGGCCCAGGCCTGTGTCAGTGCCGGCAATACCGGGGCGTTGATGGCGTTGTCCCGGCATGTGCTGAAAACCCTGCCGGGCATTGACCGGCCGGCGATGGTTGCGGCTATTCCGACCCAGCAGGGCTATTGCCAGTTGCTGGACCTGGGGGCGAACGTCGATTGCAGTGCCGAGCATCTGCTGCACTTTGCCCTGATGGGCTCGGTGGCGGCCGAAGCGCTGGGCGTGGCCCGGCCTCGGGTGGCGCTGCTGAATATCGGCACCGAAGACATCAAGGGCAACCAGCAGGTCAAGCTGGCGGCGACGCTGTTGCAAAGCGCGCGAGGCCTGAACTACATCGGCTTTGTCGAGGGTGACGGTCTGTACCGCGGCGAAGCCGACGTGGTGGTGTGCGACGGTTTTGTCGGCAATATCCTGCTCAAGTCCAGCGAGGGCCTGGCGACGATGATTGCTGCGCGCATTGAGGCCTTGTTCAAGCGCAACCTGGCGTCACGCCTGGTGGGCGCCCTGGCGCTGCCCTTGATGCGGCGCTTGCAGGCTGACCTGGCTCCGGCGCGGCACAATGGTGCGAGTTTCCTCGGGTTGCAGGGCATCGTGGTGAAAAGTCATGGTTCGGCGGGGGTGCAGGGTTTTCAAAGTGCCATCCAGCGCGCCTTGATCGAGATCCAGGAAAACCTGCCGCAACGCTTGCACGGCCGCCTTGAGGATCTGTTGCCTTAGGCGAATCGGGCCGGAAATGCTTAAATGTGACCGGCCAGTTCAATTGACCATCCAATCTGTCAGTTTCTTGCGCTCCCACGTGTGGGGCGCCAATTTCCGACGACCAGATCATTAGGGGCTTGTTACATGTCTACATCCCTCGCATTCGTCTTTCCAGGGCAGGGTTCGCAGTCCCTCGGCATGTTGGCCGAGCTGGGCGCGGAACATCAGTTGGTCCTGGACACTTTCAAGGAAGCCTCCGATGCCTTGGGTTACGACCTGTGGGCACTGACCCAGCAAGGGCCGGAAGAGCTGCTCAATCAAACCGACAAGACCCAACCCGCCATCCTCACCGCCTCCATCGCCCTGTGGCGCCTGTGGCTGGCTGAAGGCGGCGCACGTCCGGCCTACGTTGCCGGTCATAGCCTGGGCGAATACAGCGCCCTGGTGGCTGCTGGCAGCCTGACCCTCGGTGAAGCGGTCAAGCTGGTGGAGCGTCGTGGCCAGTTGATGCAGGAAGCGGTTCCTGCCGGGCAGGGCGGCATGGCTGCCATTCTCGGCCTGGAAGATGCTGACGTGATTGCTGCCTGCGCCGAAGCGGCCCAGGGCGAAGTGGTCAGCGCCGTGAACTTCAACTCCCCTGGCCAGGTGGTGATCGCCGGCGCCAAGGCGGCGGTAGAGCGCGCCATCGAAGGCTGCAAGGCCCGTGGCGCCAAGCGTGCGTTGCCGTTGCCGGTCAGCGTGCCGTCCCATTGCGAACTGATGCGCCCGGCTGCCGAGCGTTTCGCCGAGTCGATCGCTGCGATCAACTGGCAGGCGCCGCAGATTCCGTTGGTGCAGAACGTCAGTGCCGCCGTGGCCTCTGACCTGGAAACCCTCAAGCGCGATCTGCTGGAGCAGCTGTACAAGCCGGTTCGCTGGGTTGAGTCGGTGCAGACCCTGGCCGCCAACGGCGCCACCCAATTGGTAGAGTGCGGCCCGGGCAAAGTCCTCGCCGGCCTGAACAAGCGTTGCGCCGAAGGCGTGTCGACTTCCAACCTCAATACCCCGGATGCCTTCGCTGCCGCTCGCGCAGCCCTGGCCTGACGTTAATTTCCGAACCTAGGAGAAGCCTGCATGAGTCTGCAAGGTAAAGTTGCACTGGTCACCGGCGCAAGCCGTGGCATTGGCCAGGCGATCGCCCTGGAGCTGGGCCGTCTGGGCGCTGTGGTCATCGGTACCGCAACCTCCGCCGCCGGCGCTGAACGTATTGCCGCGACGCTGAAGGAAAACGGCGTCCAGGGCACCGGTCTTGAGCTTAACGTGACCAGCGATGAGTCCGTGGCGGCCGTATTGGCTGAAATCACGGCGCAATTCGGTGCACCGGCTATTCTGGTGAACAATGCCGGTATTACCCGCGATAACCTGATGATGCGTATGAAAGACGACGAGTGGCATGACGTCGTTGATACCAACCTGAACAGTCTGTTTCGCCTGTCCAAGGGTGTTTTGCGCGGCATGACCAAGGCTCGTTGGGGTCGAATTATCAATATTGGCTCTGTTGTGGGTGCCATGGGCAACGCAGGCCAAGTAAACTACGCAGCCGCCAAGGCCGGTCTGGAAGGTTTCAGCCGTGCATTGGCGCGTGAAGTAGGCTCGCGGTCGATTACGGTCAACTCGGTGGCCCCAGGGTTCATCGACACCGATATGACCCGCGAATTGCCTGAAGCGCAGCGTGAAGCGTTGCTGACGCAGATTCCGCTGGGCCGTCTGGGCCAGGCTCAAGAGATCGCGAATGTGGTCGCTTTCCTGGCATCCGACGGTGCGGCATACGTGACTGGGGCTACAATCCCGGTGAACGGCGGGATGTACATGAGTTAAATTGTGACGGATCGCTTCAAAAAAATGTCATACGAGCTGTCTAAAATCCGTTATAAAGCTGCAATCTATTTATAGGCAGATGGCCAATAGGGTACGAGGGTGAAGCTTTCAGTTGAAAAGCTGAAAAGTCTTTCTATACACTTACCCACTGGCCAGCTGCCTGAATTTGTCCATTAGGAGTGAAAACAAGGTATGAGCACCATCGAAGAGCGCGTCAAGAAAATCGTTGCCGAGCAACTGGGCGTTAAAGAAGAAGAAGTGACCAACAGCGCTTCCTTCGTTGAAGACCTGGGTGCCGACTCCCTTGACACCGTTGAGCTGGTGATGGCTCTGGAAGAGGAATTCGAGACCGAAATCCCGGACGAAGAAGCTGAAAAAATCACTACCGTTCAAGCTGCTATCGACTACGTTACTAGCCACCAGGCGTAATAGTTTGTAATCGTCGCTTGCTGTGATGGAAAAACCGCACTGCCCTATGGCGTGCGGTTTTTTCCTTTAAGCCTGATGCAAAGTGTCGTCATTAGAAAAAGGAGAGTGCTGTGTCGCGTAGACGCGTCGTAGTCACCGGTATGGGTATGTTGTCGCCACTGGGTACGGATGTGCCGAGCAGTTGGCAGGGCATTCTGGCTGGCCGCAGTGGTATTGGTCTGATCGAACACACGGACCTTTCTGCCTATTCCACCCGTTTTGGCGGCTCGGTAAAGGACTTCAATGTCGAGGAATATCTCTCGGTCAAAGAGTCCCGCAAACTCGACCTGTTCATTCAATACGGCCTGGCAGCCGGTTTTCAGGCGGTGCGTAATGCCGGCCTGGAAGTCACCGACGCCAACCGTGAGCGCATCGGCGTGGCCATGGGTTCGGGTATTGGCGGTCTGACCAATATCGAAGAAACCAGCCGCACCCTGCATGAGTCCGGCCCTCGCAGAATTTCACCGTTCTTCGTGCCTGGCTCGATCATCAACATGATTTCCGGTTTCCTGTCCATCCACTTGGGTGCCCAGGGGCCTAACTACGCCATTTCCACGGCGTGCACCACGGGCACTCACTGCATCGGCATGGCGGCGCGCAATATCGCCTATGACGAGGCCGACGTGATGATCGCTGGCGGTGCCGAGATGGCCGCCTGCGGTTTGGGCATGGGCGGCTTCGGCGCGTCCCGTGCGTTGTCGACCCGCAATGACGAGCCGACCCGTGCCAGCCGTCCGTGGGACAAGGGCCGTGACGGTTTTGTTCTGGCCGACGGTGCCGGTGCGCTGGTACTCGAAGAGCTGGAGCACGCGAAGGCCCGTGGCGCAACCATCTACGCCGAGCTGATTGGTTTCGGCATGAGCGGTGATGCGTACCACATGACCTCGCCTCCGTCGGATGGCGCGGGTGCTGCACGCTGCATCACCAATGCGTTGCGTGATGCCAAGGTCAACGTTGACCAGGTGCAGTACATCAATGCCCATGGCACTTCGACCCCGACCGGCGACCTGGCGGAAGCCGAGGCCATCAAGTCGGTGTTCGGCGAGCACGCCTACAAGCTGGCGGTCAGTTCCACCAAGTCCATGACCGGTCACCTGTTGGGTGCGGCGGGCGCGGTCGAGGCAATCTTCAGCGTGCTGGCCATCAAGGATCAGGTCGCTCCGCCGACCATCAACCTCGATGAACCGGATGAGGGCTGCGACCTGAACTTCGTGCCTCACGAGCCGCAGAAGATGCCGATCGACGTGGTGCTGTCCAACTCGTTCGGTTTTGGTGGTACCAACGGTTCCCTGGTGTTCCGCCGGTTCGCCGAGTGATGGAGAGCTGGGTCGACGGTCAGCCGGCGGGCGCAGTGCCCCTGAAAGACCGTGGCCTGGCATACGGTGATGGGCTGTTCGAGACCATTGCCGTCAAGGCCGGGCAGCCCGTGCTGCTTGACCGCCACCTGCAGCGCCTTGAAGAAGGTTGCAGGCGGTTGGCGATTGTTGCGGATCAACCCCTGATCCGCAGCGAATTGCTGGCCTACGCCGCTGCCCTCGGTGACGGTGTACTCAAGTTGATCCTGACCCGTGGCGACAGCCAGCGCGGTTATGGCATCAGTGCTGGCGCTCCCGCGCGGCGCATTCTGCAAGGCAGTCCACCTGCCACTTATCCCCCGGAACATGCAGCGTCAGGCATTCGCCTGTTTGCGTGTACCACGCGTTTGTCCGAGCAACCGTTGCTTGCCGGCCTCAAGCACCTCAATCGCCTGGAACAGGTATTCGCCCGCGCCGAGTGGCAGGATGCCGATCACGCCGAAGGTTTGATGCTGGATATGTCCGGTCGAGTCATCGAAGGCGTGTTCAGCAACCTGTTCCTGGTGTGTGACGGCGTGTTGCTGACCGCTGATCTGAAACGCTGCGGCGTCGCCGGCGTCATGCGGGCCGAGCTGTTGGCCCAGGCGCAGGCGTTGGGCATCCCGACAAGCGTGGCCGATATCAGCCTTGAGCAGCTGCAACAGGCCGATGAAGTCTTGGTGTGCAACAGCGTATATGGCATTTGGCCGGTGCGCGGATGTGCTGCGATGAGCTGGCCGGTTGGGCCGCTCACCCGTAAACTGCAGGGCATTGTTCGCGCACTATTGGATATTTGATTTGAGACGTAAATTTGTATTGTTGCTGGAGATCGGTCTGGTCCTGGCGGGTTTGCTGCTGGGCGCTTCGGCCTGGAAGCTGAACTCGGCCCTTGAACAGCCCTTGAATCTGACCCAGGAGCAATTGCTGGACGTACCGGCTGGCGCGACGCCCACCGGCACCTTCAATCGCCTGGAAAATGACGGCGTGCTCAAGGATGCGTTCTGGTTGCGTCTCTACTGGCGCTTCAACCTCGACGGCCAGCCGCTGCACAGCGGCGAATACCGCATGACCCCGGGCCTCACCGCCGAGGGCCTGATCGGCCTGTGGCAGCGTGGCGAAGTGGTGCAGTACAGCATTACGCTGGTGGAAGGCTGGAACTTCCGCCAGGTGCGCGCGGCCCTGGCCAAGCATGAAAAGATCGAGCAGACCCTGTCCGGCCTGAGTGACAGCGAGGTGATGGAAAAACTCGGTCACCCGGGCGTATTTCCTGAAGGGCGCTTCTTCCCGGACACCTACCGCTTCGTGCGTGGCATGAGCGACGTTGAACTACTGAAAAAATCCTACAACCGTCTGGACGATGTCCTCGCCCAGGAGTGGAGCAAGCGTGCGGCCGATGCGCCGTACACCGACCCCTATCAAGCGCTGATCATGGCCTCGCTGGTGGAGAAAGAAACCGGCGTGCCGGAAGAGCGCGGCCAGATCGCCGGGGTATTCGTGCGGCGCATGCAGATCGGCATGCTGCTGCAAACCGACCCGACGGTGATCTACGGCCTCGGCGAGCGCTACACCGGCAAGTTGACCCGCGCGCACCTCAAGGAAGCCACGCCCTACAACACCTACGTGATCGCCGGCCTGCCGCCGACGCCGATCGCCATGGTCGGGCGGGAGGCGATTCATGCTGCGCTGAACCCGGTGGCGGGCAGCAGCCTGTATTTCGTTGCCCGCGGCGATGGCAGCCATATTTTCTCGGATAACCTGGATGCGCATAACGCAGCAGTGCGTGAGTTCCAGATGAAGCGTCGCGCCGATTACCGTTCCAGCCCGGCGCCGGCGGCAAAGCCTGCGGACGCGCCGGTGGATACGCCCGCCGAGCCGGCTCCGGCACCCGACGACGCCGCGCCGCAAAGCCCGCAATGACTCTGACTAAGGACTGCCTGTGACTGGCTTGTTTATTACCCTGGAAGGCCCGGAAGGCGCCGGCAAGAGCACCAACCGTGAATACCTGGCCGAGCGCCTGCGCGCCGAAGGTATCGAGGTGCTGCTGACCCGTGAGCCTGGCGGCACGCCACTGGCCGAGCGTATCCGTGAAGTGCTGCTGACCCCGGGCGACGAACAGATGAACCCCGACACCGAGCTGTTGCTGGTGTTCGCCGCCCGCGCCCAGCACCTGGCCGAAGTCATTCGCCCGGCACTGGCCCGGGGCGCCGTGGTGATTTGTGACCGGTTTACCGATTCCACCTATGCCTATCAGGGCGGCGGCCGTGGGTTGTCCCTGGAGCGCATTGCGGCCTTGGAGACCTTCGTCCAGGGCGATTTGCGGCCCGACCTGACCCTGGTGTTCGATCTCCCGGTGGAAGTCGGCATGGCCCGTGCCACCGCCCGGGGTCGCCTCGATCGTTTCGAACTGGAAACCCGAGTCTTTTTTGAAGCTGTGCGCGGCGCGTTTCTCAAGCGCGCCGAAGCCGACCCCGCTCGTTACTACCTGTTGGACGCCGCACAACCGTTGACTCAGGTTCAGCAGTGCATTGACGCCCTGTTGCCGAAGCTTGTGGAGCGTGTCCGTGGCTGAAGCCTACCCGTGGCAGGACAGCCTCTGGCAGCAACTGGCGGGCCGTGCCCAGCACGCCCACGCCTACCTGCTCCACGGCCCGGTGGGCATCGGCAAGCGCGCCCTGGCCGAGCGGCTGATGGCCAGCTTGTTGTGCCAGCGGCCCAACGGCCTGGAAGCCTGCGGCGAATGTAAATCCTGCATGCTGCTCAAGGCCGGCAGCCACCCGGACAACTATCTGCTGGAACCGGAAGAGGCCGACAAGGCGATCAAGGTCGACCAGGTGCGTGATCTGGTCAGCTTCGTGGTGCAGACCGCGCAGATGGGCGGGCGCAAGGTGGTGCTGATCGAGCCGGTGGAGTCGATGAACATCAACGCCGCCAACGCCTTGCTCAAGAGCCTGGAAGAACCGTCCGGCGATACCGTGCTGCTGCTGGTCAGCCACCAGTCCAGCCGCCTGCTGCCGACCATTCGCAGCCGCTGCGTGCAGCAGGCCTGCCCGTTGCCGAGCGAAGCCATGAGCTTGCAGTGGCTGGCCCAGGCGTTGCCGGACTGCGGCGAGGCGGAGCGCGTCGAGTTGCTGACCCTGGCGGCCGGTTCGCCCCTGGCGGCGGTCAAGCTCCAGGCCCAGGGCGTGCGTGAACAGCGTGCGCTGGTGGTGGACGGGGTGAAGAAACTGCTCAAGCAGGAAGTGTCGGCCACGCAACTGGCCGAAAGCGCCTGGAAAGACATTCCCTTGCTGCTGCTGTTCGACTGGTTTTGCGACTGGTCGAGCCTGATCCTGCGCTACCAGCTGACCCAGGACGAAAACGGCCTTGGGCTGCCGGACATGCGCAAAGTCGTGCAATACCTGGCGCAGAAGAGCGCCCAGGACAAGGTGCTGAACATTCAGGACTGGATCCTCGCCCAACGCCAGAAGGTCCTCGGCAAGGCCAACCTCAATCGCGTGCTGTTGCTTGAGGCCTTGCTGGTGCAGTGGGTCGGTTTGCTCGGCCGCCGTTAATTTCAGTGGCCGACGGGTGTATCGTTGGCCAGACACTTTCCGTGACTCAAGTTGTAGATCCCTATGCTCGTAGATTCCCATTGCCACCTTGATCGCCTCGACCTGGCCCAGCACGGCGGCTCCCTCGACGCCGCCCTTGAAGCTGCGCGCCAGCGCGGGGTAGGGCATTTCCTGTGCATCGGCGTCAGCGCGGAAAACGCCGCCGACGTCAAAGCCCTGGCCGATCGTTATGCCGATGTCGACTGCTCGGTGGGCATTCACCCGCTGGACCTCAAGCCCGGCGAAGCCCCGGCCCTCGACTGGCTGCTCGGTGAACTCAATCACCCGCGCGTGGTGGCCATCGGTGAGACCGGCCTGGATTACCACTACGAACCGGAAGCTGCCGAGTTGCAGCAGGCGTCGTTCCGTCTGCACCTGCAAGCCGCCCGGCAGACTGGCAAGCCGGTGATCGTCCACACCCGTGGCGCCCGTGCCGACACCCTGACCCTGCTGCGCGAAGCCGCGCTGCCCCAGGCTGGTGTGCTGCATTGCTTCACTGAAGACTGGGACATGGCCAAGGCCGCGCTGGACCTTGGTTTCTACATTTCCTTGTCGGGCATCGTGACCTTCCGCAACGCCGATGCCCTGCGCGATGTCGCGCGCCAGGTCCCGGCAGACCGCCTGCTGGTGGAAACCGATTCGCCGTACCTGGCGCCAATTCCTCATCGCGGCAAACCCAACCTGCCGGAATACGTACGGGATGTGGCGGATTACCTGGCGATGCTGCGGGGCGAGTCCTACGAGCGCTTTGCCGAACAGACCACCGAAAACTTCAAGCGCCTGTTCCCGCTGGCCCACGTCGGCCACTGAATCGCAGGCAAAAAAAACCCGGGTTCTGGGGGGTGAATCCGGGCTAAGACCATTAGGAGTAAAACAAGGGTACGCAGTCCGTCGGTACCCAGGTCGACGCGTCACTTGGGGGAGATGCCACGCCGACATTTCAAGTATTGATCAGTATCCGATTCAGTCCAGCCACATCTGATCGTTTTTTAAACAGATTTGGAATACGCCCGCTTCGGTTGAGTTCTCATTGGATGCGATGCACACGCGCCAATCACCTGTTTTATTTCTGACTCGAATCGGCACATTCGTTGGCGTGTTGTAAGTTAAGTGCAAAGGTTGTTCATATAGGCGTTGCCCAACGACCGTTCAGTCGGGATAATCCCGCGCACCGGGTAAAACGTTCCGACAAGCACGGCTTGGGGAGCGAACGCCCTTCCAATATCCATCTCTGCAGACCTTTTTCTTATGCACAAAGAACCCCGCAAGGTCCGTGAGTTTCGCCGCCGCGAGCAGGAAATTCTCGACACCGCACTCAAGCTGTTCCTCGACCAGGGTGAAGACAGCGTCACCGTCGAGATGATTGCGGATGCCGTGGGTATCGGCAAAGGCACCATCTACAAGCACTTCAAGTCCAAGGCCGAGATCTACCTGCGCCTGATGCTCGACTACGAGCGCGACCTGAACGAGCTGCTGCACTCGGCCGATGTCGACAAGGACAAGGAAGCGCTGTCCCGCGCCTACTTCGAGTTCCGCATGCGTGACCCGCAGCGCTACCGCTTGTTTGATCGCCTGGAAGAAAAAGTGGTGAAGGGCCATCAGGTGCCGGAAATGGTCGAGGAGCTGCACAAGATCCGTGCCTCGAACTTCGAACGCCTGACCCTGCTGATCAAGGGCCGTATCAGCGAAGGCAAGCTCGAAGACGTGCCACCGTATTTCCACTACTGCGCCGCCTGGGCGTTGGTGCACGGCGCCGTGGCGTTGTACCACTCGCCGTTCTGGAGCAATGTGCTGGAAGACCAGGAAGGTTTCTTCCAGTTCCTGATGGACATCGGCGTGCGCATGGGCAATAAGCGCAAGCACAGCACCGATTTGCCGAACGCCGAAACGCCGGCCACTTGAATCATTCGCCAGCGTGATGGCGATATGATTTCCTGCCCAGCGCAGTAACCCAGGAATATACTCAGGCAAGGACCTTGCTAAAACTTGATTTTTCAGTCAGGTTTTAGTGCGCCCGAATTATCCTCTGCCGGAGTGATCCATGATCGTTGATCGTCAAGGCAGGCGATTCCGCAATTTGCGGATCAGCCTGACCTCAGCCTGCAATTACGCCTGTACCTACTGCGTGCCCAACGGCAAGCGGCTGGTGGCTGCGCAGGACGAACTGTCGGCCGAGGCGATGGCGCGGGGTGTCGAGTACCTGATCGAGGCCGCCGGCATCGAGCGCCTGCGGATTACCGGCGGTGAACCGTTGGTCAGCCCCAAGCTGGAAGCCTTCATGGGCGCGGTGGGGCAGATGGGGCTCAGTGATATCAGCCTGACCACCAACGGCCAACTGCTGGCGCGCAAACTGCCGCTGCTGGTGGACGCCGGGATTCGCCGGATCAACGTGTCCCTCGACACCCTGGACGCCGACGCCTTCCGCAGCATCGCTCGCGGTGGCGACCTGGCCACCGTGCTCGATGGCATGGACCAGGCGAGCGCCGCCGGAATCAAGATCAAGGTCAACATGGTGCCGCTGCGCGGCCAGAACCTCGACCAGGTGATGCCGCTGCTCGACTACTGCCTGGAGCGTGGCTACGAGTTGCGCTTTATCGAATTGATGCGCATGGGCCACCTGGCCAACGATTCCAACGCGTTCCTGCAGCAATTCGTCAGCCTCCAGCAATTGCTCAGCCTGATCGGCGAACAGTACGAATACCTGCAAGCCAACGCCCCGGTGGACGCCACTGCCGTGCGCTACGAAGTGCCCGGCAAAGGTTTCTTCGGTGTCATCGCCAACGAAAGCGTGCCGTTCTGCCGGACCTGTTCGCGTTTGCGCCTGTCGTCCACCGGCTGGCTGCATGGCTGCCTGTCGTCGAGCAACCGCCACTACGTCGGCGATCTGCTGGACAAACCCCGCCACCAGGCCCTGCCGGCCTTGCAGCGCTTGTTGGTCAAGGCCTTGGGTGACAAGCAGGAAGTGGCCTTCTCCGGCGGCGCCACCATCATGAAGATCATCGGCGGCTAGTCCCGCAAGCTGGCGCAAAATCTGCATCTCGTGCCCATTCGCCGGTTTTCCGTCACCGGCCTCTGGAGAATTAGGATGCGTAGTCTGGTTTTGGTGCTGGCGTCACTCGCGCTGGGTGGCTGCATGACCGTCAGTGATATGGCCGAAGGCACGCGCTATCAGATGAGCGATGCCGGGCTGCTGGACCACAGCGATACTCGCCGCGTCAATTCGGTCCGCATACAGCCGGACTCCTTCGTCTTCATCGCCCAGGGCGCCTTCACCCCGCCGGGCAGTGCTTATCCACGGCCTAACGTGGTGGCCGAGGAAGCCTTTAACGGCTTTGTCGAATATTTCCCGATGGTCCGCCGCGCCCGCAAGCCGGAAGGCCTCGAGCAGGCGATGTCGGAAGCCCGCGCGGCGGGTGCGCATTACCTGCTGTACTGCCGCTTCGCCCAGGCGGATGACCGTATCGGCAACGCCGATGAATGGTCTGACCAGGAGGCGGTCGATCGCCTGGGTATCGACACCGGCACCATCCAGGTCATGTTGATCGAGACCAGCACCCAGTATTTGATTGATACTGTGCGGATTCACAGCCGTGGCGGTTTACTGACGTTCCACGACAACAAGCCTGATGATCTGATCGGCAAGCCCCTGGCGCACTACGCGCGCAGCCTGTTGGGCATGAGCGATCAGTAAGACACAAGGAGTACAGCATGACCGATTCGGCCAAGGCCAATGACCTGTTGGCGCAATTGCCCAAGGGCAAGGGACCCGCGCCGGTGCATCTGTGGAACCCGGCGTTTTGCGGCGATATCGACATGCGCATCGCCCGCGACGGCACCTGGTTCTACATGGGCACGCCGATTGGCCGCAAGCCGATGGTCAAGCTGTTCTCCAATATCATTCGCCGCGATGGCGATGATTATTTCCTGATCACCCCGGTGGAAAAGGTCGGGATCAAGGTCGATGACGCGCCCTTTGTCGCCGTGACCCTGGAAGTCGAAGGGCAGGGCGAGAGCCAAGTCCTGCGCTTTACCACCAATGTCGATGAACAGGTCGAAGCCGGTATCGAACATCCGCTGCGGGTGATGATTGACCCGGAAACCCAGGAACCCTCGCCGTACCTGCGGGTGCGCACCAACCTCGAAGCCTTGGTCCATCGCAATGCGTTCTATCAGTTGGTGGAGTTGGCGGTGACCCGTCCGATCAACGGTAAGAACTGGCTTGGCGTCTGGAGCGGCGGGGTATTTTTCCCCATCGGCCTGGAGCCCTGAGGCTGATTTCTCGCTCTCCCTGAAATAATTCGCTTGCTGTAGCCGGGCGCTTTCGGTTATCAATTTGTACATGATTAGACATGTCCGATTTGATAAGAAAAAACGCGTCGTCGACGAGCTGATCCGCCGTATCGAGGGTGGAGTGATGGCCGACGGTGTCCTGCTGCCGGGCGAGCACCAACTGGCCGAAGAGTTTTCCGTCAGCCGCGGCACGCTGCGTGAAGCCCTGGCCGAACTCAAGCGCCGCAGCTACATCGCCACCCAAAGCGGTGTCGGCTCCATCGTCACCTTCGACGGCATGGTGCTCGACCAGCGCAGCGGCTGGGCCCAAGCCCTGGCCGACACCGGCGCGGTGGTGACCTCCGAAATCCTGCGCCTGGAAGCCGTCACCCGTCCGGACCTGCTCAGCCGTCACGGCAGCGACCAATTCATCGCCCTCGACCGCCGCCGTCGCGCTGCCGACGGCACGTTCGTGTCCCTGGAGCGCTCGCTGATGCCGGCCTCCGGTGGCCTGGAAAGCCTGCCGCAAGTCGGCCTGATCGATAATTCCCTGACCATCACCCTGGCGGCCTATGGCTATGTCGGCGCCACCGGCAACCAATGGATCGGTGCCGAGCCTCTGAACGAAGAAGACGCCCAGCTCCTGGGGCGCCCGGTGGGCACGGTGTTCCTCAAGGCCCTGCGCACCACCTACGACCGCCAGGACCGCTTCATGGAATCCGTCGAAAGCCTGCTCGACCCTCTGCATTTCCGCTTGCACCTTCAATTTGGAACACCGACATGACCGCCACCACCCGCGCCCTCGGCGCCTTCTACGGCCTGGCCCTGGGCGATGCGTTGGGCATGCCCACCCAGTCCCTGAGCCGCGAGCAGGTCAAGGCGCGTTTCGGCGCGATCACCGGCCTGGAAGATGCCGACGCCGATCAGCCGATCGCGCCGAACATGCCCAAGGGCTCGATCACCGATGACACCGAACAGGCGATCCTCGTCGGCCAGTTGCTGGTGGACGGGCAGGGCAGGATTGAACCCACCGAACTCGCCCAACGTTTGATCGACTGGGAAGCGGTGATGCGCGCCAAGGGCTCCCAGGATTTGCTGGGCCCGTCAACCAAACGGGCGATCGACATGATCCTGGCGGGCCATACCCCGGAAGAGTCCGGGCGCTACGGCACCACCAACGGCGCCGCCATGCGTATCACCCCGGTGGGCATCGCGGCGGACGTCAACGACCCGGCGCAGTTTATCCAGGCGGTGATCCAGGCGTGCCAGGTCACCCACAACACCAACCTGGGCATCTCCAGCGCGGCGGCGGTGGCGGCGGTGGTTTCCGCCGGGATCAACGGCGTCGATCTGGGCGAAGCGCTGAACATCGGCACGCAGATCGCCCAGCAGGCGGAAAACCACGGCCACTGGATTGCCGGCGGGCGCATCGCCACCCGCATCAGTTGGGCGCGCACCTTGAGTGTCGACAGCGGCGACAAGGCGCTGTTTACCGACCTGCTTTACGAATTGATCGGCACCTCCGTGGCGTCCCAGGAATCGGTGGTGGTGTCGTTTGCCCTCGCGCAGCAAGTCGCGGTGGGTGAAATGAACGCCATCGAAGCCCTGTGCATGGCCGCCAGCCTCGGCGGCGACACCGACACCATCGCCGCGATTCTCGGCGCGATGCTCGGTGCGTGCCTGGGGATGCAGTGCTGGCCTGAGGCGATGATCGAACAGGTCAAGCAGGTCAACCGCCTGGACCTGGAACCCTTGGTCCAAGGCCTGCTCGAGCTGCGCTGAGCACCGCAGATTAAAAAATGTGGGAGCGGGCTTGCTCGCGAAAGCGGGACATCAGTGACACATGCGTTGCCTGACACACCGCTTTCGCGAGCAAGCCCGCTCCCACATTGATCCAGTCGAGTCAGGAAGACCGAAACACAGATTCAACTTGCCAACCTGCCACAACCACAAAAAAACAGGCATCAGGAGCACCCCACCATGAGTACGTCCTCTTCCGGCCAAAGCGCCGGGCAATTGGAAACACGCGGCATCGAGCCGGTCCCGGAAGGCGAGTGCAACGGCCATCCGCTGCAACTGTTCTGGGTCTGGTTTGCGGCCAACATCAGCATCCTCGGCTTGCCCCTGGGCGCGACCCTCGTGGCGTTTCGCGGCCTGGCGATCTGGCAGGCGATCATCGTCGCAATCCTCGGCGCTGCCGGTTCGTTTGCGGTGGTCGGCATCATCTCCATCGCCGGCCGTCGTGGCCGTGCACCGAGCCTGACCCTGTCCCGGGCGATCTTTGGCGTACGCGGCAATATCGGGCCGACGCTGGTGTCGCTGATGTCGCGCCTCGGCTGGGAAACCGTCAACACCACTACGGCTGCGTTCGTGCTGTTGTCGTTGTGCTCGATCCTGTTCAACTCGCCGGTTGCCGCCAAAAGCGCGCCGGTACTGACCCTGCTGTTCATTGGCATTTTCGTGCTGCTGACCCTCGCCGTATCGGGCCTGGGCCACGCCACCTTGCTGGTGATCCAGAAGTGGGCCACCTACGTGTTCGGCGCGCTGAATATCCTGGTGGGCGGTTTCCTCTGCGCCACCATCGATTGGAGCGCGGTGTTCAACGCCACGCCTGCGCCGTTGAGCGCGATGATCATCGGCGTCGGCACCATGGCGGCCGGTACGGGTATCGGCTGGGCCAACGCCGGTGCCGACATGTCGCGCTACCAGCACCGCAGCGTCAAGGCCGTGCGCCTGGTGGCCTCCGCGGCATTCGGTGCGGGGATTCCGCTGGTGCTGTTGATCACCCTCGGCGGTTTGCTGTCGGTGGGCAACAACGACCTGGCGTCGGCCACTGACCCGATCATCGCGATTCGCGACATGCTGCCGACCTGGATGGCGGTGCCGTACCTGATCACCGCGTTTGGCGGGCTGTTGCTGTCGAATAACCTGTCGGTGTACTCGGCGGGGCTCACCACCTTGACCCTCGGTTTGAAGGTCAAGCGCGTGCACGCGGTGATCGTCGACATCGTTGCGATCTTCGCCGGTTCGATCTACTTCATGCTGATCGCCGACAGCTTCTACGGCCCGTTCATCACCTTCATCTCGTTGCTGGCGGTACCGATCACCGCCTGGGTCGGGATCTTTGTGGTCGACCTGATTCATCGCCACTACTACAGCCCCAAAGACCTGCTGGACGTAACGCCAAGCAGCGCCTACTGGTACCGTGGCGGAGTTGAATGGCGTGCGTTCGGCGCCTGGGCGATTGCGATCGTGCTGGGCTTCAGCTTCACCACCATCGGCACCACGGCCGAGAACATCTGGTTCGCCGGTCCGCTGTCCGATTCGTGGCTGGGCCACAACGGCCTGGGCTGGATCGTCACCTTCCTGGTGGCCGGCGGGATTTATGCGGTACTGGGTGGCGCGGCTGATCGTCGCCCGGCTTTGGTAGAGAGCGCTAATGTCTAGATTGCTGCACAGCGGCCAGGTCATCGTTGACCTGGTCATGTCCCTCGACACATTGCCTGCCACCGGTGGCGATGTATTGGCCAACTCCGCCAGCTTCGAAGCCGGCGGTGGCTTCAACGTGATGGCCGCGGCCCGACGCAACGGCTTGCCGGTGGTCTACCTGGGCCGCCATGGCACCGGCCGCTTCGGCGACCTGGCGCGCGCGGCGATGCAGGCCGAGGGCATTGAAATGGCCCTGGCCGCCAGCGACGACAAGGACACAGGCCTGTGTGTGTCCCTGACCGAAGCCACTACCGAGCGCACCTTCATTTCCCATATTGGCGCTGAGGGTGACTTGCTGGCGCAAGACCTGGCCAATGCGGTACCACGCGACGACGACTACGTGTACGTCAGTGGCTACAGCCTGCTGCTGGAAGGCAAGGCCCAGGCGTTGCTCGATTGGCTATTGGCATTGCCGCGCCAGATCACGGTGGTGTTCGATCCGGGCCCGCTGGTGAAGGCACCGGACTCGGCCTTGATGGTCGCCCTGTTGCCGCGTATCGATATCTGGACCAGCAACGGTCCGGAAGCGCTTGCCTTTACCGGCGCGAGCGATCTGGCGGGGGCATTGCTCAAGCTCAACGAGCACTTGCCCGCCGACACCTTGCTGGTGGTGCGCGATGGACCGAATGGCTGCTGGATCAGCCGTAATGGCCAGGCCGAGCATGTGCCGGGATTCAAGGTCAAGGCGGTGGACAGCAACGGTGCCGGCGATGCTCACGCCGGGGTGTTTATCGCCGGCCTGGCCAATGGTTTGGCGCCAGCTGTCGCGGCACGTCGCGCGAACGCGGCGGCGGCCTTGGCGGTCACGCGCTGGGGGCCGGCCACCTCACCGGGCACGGCTGAAGTGGATGCGTTGTTGAGCGAGGGCTGATTCGGCAGAATAGTCGCCATTCAGCACGGAGCAGCGTCATGACCCAGAACATCTACGACACCGAGGTTTTCTTCGAGGGCTACAGCAAAATGGGCCGCTCGGTAGAAGGCCTCGCCGGCGCGCCGGAGTGGCCGGCGTTGCAATCCATGCTGCCGCCCATGTCGGGATTGAAAGTCGTAGACCTGGGTTGCGGCTACGGCTGGTTCAGTCGCTGGGCGCAGGAGCAGGGCGCCGAACAGGTGCTGGGGCTGGATGTCTCGCAAAAGATGCTGGCGCGGGCAAGGGAGATGACGTCCTCTTCGGCCATCACCTACGCCATTGCCGACCTGGAAAAACTCGAGCTGCCTGACGCCACTTTCGACCTGGCCTACAGCTCATTGGCGTTTCATTACATCGTCGATCTGAAAGGCCTGTTCGCGCGTATCCATCAAGCGTTGGTGCCGGGCGGGCGGTTGGTATTTTCCATCGAGCATCCGATCTTCATGGCGCCCCGGCAGCCGGGCTGGCTGGTTGATGAGCAAGGGCGAAAGAGCTGGCCGGTGGACAGCTACCAGTTGCAAGGACCACGGGTGACAAACTGGCTGGCGGATGGCGTGATCAAGCAGCATCGCACCGTGGGCACGTTGCTGACGCTGTTGATCCAGGCGGGGTTTACCCTGACTCATGTCGACGAGTGGGGCCCGAGCGAAGCGGACCTGAAAGCCCGTCCCGCACTGGCAGAAGAGCTTGAGCGCCCAATGATGCTACTGGTGGCCGCCCACCGCTGATTCCTTGGGTGAAAACCCGACCAAAAATGTGGGAGCGGGCTTGCTCGCGAATGCGGTGGCTCAGCCAATGAATCTGGCACTGATACACCGCTTTCGCGAGCAAGCCCGGTCCCACATTTTGTTCCGCGTTAACCGGCCTTTTTCAGCGCCTCAATCAACTCATCCTTGCGCATGGTCGAGCGCCCGGGAATGTCCTTGGCACGCGCTTCTCTCAGCAAGCTTTCCTTGGTCTGCGTACCCAGCGAAACCCGGCTGTTACGCGGATGCCCCTCACGACTGGCCGCAGCCCGCTTGGCCGACTCATGCCGGTCCTGGGACTTCTTCGCCGGCGCCTTGCGCTGGCCTGAACCGCCGGCCTTTTCGCCGCCGCCAGACTGCTTGTTGACGGTGGCCCAGGCCCGCGCCTCGGCTTCTTCTTTCGACAAGCCCTGGTGCTCATAACTCGCTTCGATATGGGCGGCCTTGCGCTTCTGTTCGGTGGTGTATTTGGCTTTGCTTCCACGAGGCATTGCGATACTCCTTCTGGCCCTCATACAAGATACGAGGGCCAGACCAGGCAAGGTGTGTTATTGGCTCGCTTCGCTTTCAAGCTTGCGAGCCGCTTCCACGCCGGACGCGGTGAGCTTGATCGGCAGGTTCAGCGAATGTTCACCGGCATCGTTGCAGGTCACATGGCCTTCCTTGATCCACCCGCGGTCCTGCAAGGTGGCCAAGGCGCTGGCCACCACTTTTTCACCTCGGTAGTTGTCCAGCACTTCTTTGCCCAACCCACTGGGATGAGCGTGGAGCAGACGGGTGAGGACTTCTTTTTCAAGGTTGTGATCGACGTTCATGCATACCTCTTCACTGGGAAATGGTTGGGTGTTCGTCTTTCTTGCGCATTAAGGCGCTGGCTGTTTTGGCGCGCCGGGGATGTTGGAGTCATCGCCTTTATTGATCGAGGGCGAAGTGGCACCTGGGCCCATTTTGCCGTTAGGCACCGCACCGCTGTTGCGATTGGTGTCGTCGCCCTGGGTACGCGGGTCTCTGCTGTTGTCGATGATGGCGCCGTTGTTCGTTTCCAGGCCAGTGCCCATCGAGTCATTCGACTCCCGGGTGGCCGGGCTTGGCGGGCTGCCGACAGGGTCGGTCGGGCCGGTGCTGGAACCTGTGGAGGCGGCAAAGCTGCTCAGCGAAACAGCAGACAGCAAACCGGTGAGGGCGAGGGCGGCAAATTTGGAAGTCGTCATGATGGTGTCTCCATATGATTAATGTCCTTACCTGATATTGGTCCGCCCCCGTTTGTGATTCGTGCCTCGATACCGACGAACGGTCTTAGGTCGCTTGTAAGATTTTGTGTGACGAGATTCGGCGCCAGATCAACCGCGCCACCGTGATCAGCCAATTGAGCAGCGCCACCGCCAGTACGCTCATCAACAGGGTCGGCATGCCGTATTCGACGATGACCTTGCCCGCCAGCAGCGGGAAACCGAACACCCCGATAAAGTACGCCAGGCTGAACAGCAGCAACGCCTGGGACGTGGTGCCGGCGGGTGCTTCGTTCGCAGCCAAACCATTGATCACCGCATACGTCAGGCCGTAACCGACGCCCAGGGTGACGGCTGCCAGCAGGTAGCTGTAGTTGCCGCTGACCCTGAACCCGAACAGGAAAATCGACACCAGCATCAACCCCGACAACACACACGCCGCCCAATACGGATCACGCTTGACCACGATGCCGGCGATCAGCAGGCGGCTGGTAATCGCCGCACTCATGAAGCCCAGGAAGAACAGCGAATAGTCCAGCCCGTGCAGTGCCGCGTAGCTGGTCTGGAAACTCGACAGCCCGCCAAACACGCAACCGCCGAGGCCGACCATGAT
This sequence comes from Pseudomonas sp. 21615526, assembly GCF_013386245.1. Lineage (NCBI taxonomy): Bacteria > Pseudomonadati > Pseudomonadota > Gammaproteobacteria > Pseudomonadales > Pseudomonadaceae > Pseudomonas > Pseudomonas sp. 21615526. The sequence continues at coordinate 104,956 of NZ_JACAOM010000069.1, forward strand.
GATCGCGAACACCGCTTTCGATGACAGCACCTGGCGCGTGGCTGACCAGGAAATCTTCGCCACCGGCGCGGTGTGTTGACTCAGCGCGCGACCCAGTCGCCAGAAAATCAGCACACCCACCAGGCTCGCCAGCGCTGCTATATGAAAGGCCGCCGTCAGCGAAAAATCCAGGGCACTTGCCGCCCGCCCCAGCAGTGGCCCGGAGCCGATTCCGGTCATCATGCTGCCCGACAGCAGGGCGAAATATTTGGCCCGCTGCGCCGGTTCCAGCAGCATCGCGACGATGATCGGACCCAGCGTATAGAAGACGCCCCAGCCCAACCCCAACGACAAGCCAAAAAGCATCAAGCCCTCGCCGAACCCCGGCGCCAGCGCAAAGCCCAGGCACGCTACCACCAGCAACAGGCCGAGCAGGGCGATCGACCTGGCAGCCCCCAGCAGGTCGGCCAGATGCCCGGAAACCAGCACCGCCACAAAGGTGCTGAGCATCGCCATGGAGATCACGCTGCCCGCGTCGTGTTCGTTGCCGCCGCGCGAATGGATCAGCAGCGACAGCAAGAATGTCGAGCCATAGGACAGGGAAAGCAGGTAGCTGGCGAGGCAGAAAAGGGCGAACAGTTTTCCGCCGACCGCAGGTGAGGCGTGCATGGGGGAGCCTTGCGTCTGTTGGATTTATGCCCAACTTTTTACCATGCACGGCACGTGGGATTGTTCTGTGGTTCGCGGCGCTTGCGTTAGCCCGCAGCGGAGTATGGCGTGCCTATTTCTTCGATGAACATGTTCATGAAACCCTTCAACCGCTCATGGCGCGCCAGGGCCATGCGTTGCCCCGTCGGCGTCTGAAATCCGCCCGCCAGATGCAGCAGCTTGGTCTGGAAATGGTCGAGGCAAAAGCGCTTGTCGTCGTACTCGCGATGCTGCGCCGTTGGGTCAGCTGGGTCATACAGCCCGCTGCCCATGCGCCCGGCGATGTAAAATGTGCGGGCCACGCCGATCATGCCGAGGGAGTCCAAACGGTCGGCATCCTGCATGATTTTTGCCTCGAGCGTCACCGGAATAAGGCCCGCCGAAAAGCTGTGGGTCTCGATGGCGTGGGTCACCGCTGCAATCTTCCCGGGCTGCCACGCCAGCCCCTGCAAAATCTCCCCGGCCTTGTCTGCCGCCAGTTTCGAAGCCTTGGACCGCAACGGCGAATTCTTCTCCACTGCCACGCAGTCGTGCAGCAACACGGCTGCCAGCAGTACCTCGGGATCGCCACCTTCTTCAGCCTGGATCAAGCGCACGTTGTGCCATACCCGCTGCAAGTGGGACAGGTCGTGGGCGCCGTCTTCCGAAGGCTCAAGGGCGTGAGGCAATAACGTCGCGGCGAGGTCGGTCAAGGGCGTGAAGGGCATGGGGATTCTCAAAGGTCGATGGCCTGCAGGTTAGCCGCGAATCAAATTGCACTGCAATCGGTCATTAAAGCGCCTTAGTATGTGTGCTTTATTTCCCTGACAAGGCCTGCCCATGACCATCGAGATTCGCCCCGCCGTGCCCAGCGATGCTGCGCAGATCCTGACCTTCATCACCGAGCTTGCCGACTATGAAAAAGCCCGGCACGAAGTGATCGCCAGCGTGGTGGACATCGAGCGCAGCCTGTTCAGTGAAGGTGCCACCGCCCACGGCCTGATCTGCCTGCGCGACGGTTTGCCGATCGGCTTTGCGGTGTTCTTTTTCAGCTATTCCACGTGGCTGGGCAGCAACTGCCTGTACCTCGAAGACCTGTACATCAACCCCGAGCAACGCGGTGGCGGGGCGGGCAAGAAGTTGCTGCGCCACCTGGCGAAAATCGCCTGTGACAACGGCTGCGGGCGTTTCGAGTGGAGCGTGCTGGACTGGAACGAGCCGGCCATCGCGTTCTACAAATCCATCGGTGCCCAGCCCCAGGAAGAGTGGGTACGCTACCGCATGGAAGGCGACGCCCTCAGGGATTTCGCACAGGGTTAAGTGTGCATAAAGGACCGGCTTTTAAAGCCGGTTTTTTTATATATCTTCTCACTATATTGGATGATAATTTATATATTTAGATGTTCCGGTTTATGTGTTTATAGTCTTGTGCATCAGCACTACCTATCTAAACA